>JAOUFU010000536.1 GCA_029858035.1 Phycisphaerae bacterium | reverse complement strand
TCTGACTGCATTGCCGGTGATAGCACTTGTCGTAGGCCCGTTTGTGCCGTGGGCTCAGTCTTCGACAAATAAAATCTCTTGCTTGGTGCTTGTCGAAAAGGAGTCTCTCAACGCCCTGTTCCTCTGTCCTCCTCCATGTTTCGATGCACTCGCCCACATCTCCAGGTAGTCGATCCAGATCGTCCCAAAACTGCACAATCCTCCTTGGAAGCTTCCCGGCAAATGCAGCGGATATGATAGCGTGGCCGCCGGAACGCTGCACAAGACCCCGAACGAAGCTTGAGCGCGCGAGGTGATTTTCCTCTATCGGAGTACTTTCATTCATGGGAATAGCTCGTCAGAACAAGTGGCGCATCGGGACGGAGATAAGTGACGCTTGGTACTTCGAATCCATCCATCTTTAGTATATAACGGCCCTTGTCAATGATATGTATGTCTAACGCGGCGCAGACGCGCCATCTCTGGTACATCGCTGTAGCGCCTGGTTGTTATGTTATGCAGGTCTGGTTTGTTGCGCTACTTGCGGCCATAATGTGATTTGGCCATGAACTTATAAAATATGATCGTATTATCGATCTTTCTTCGCTCGGGCCAACGATGACCACGTCGTACTTTCAAGAAGCTTCTTTCTTTCAGATAGTCTAAGTCGATATCAACCGGATTTTGAATGGCTTTGCTAACCCAATTGTAGGCATAAACTCTTGATACCTTCCGTTTTTTAAAAGGTATCGGATATCTAACAACCGTGTTACTTTCCAGATATTTCCTCTTCTCTCGTTCGCTTATGTTTCTAAGGCATTGATCCGTTATCCAGCAACCAATCCACTCTTGCTCTTTTTCTTTTTGAAAGGCCTCAATAAGTGGTTGGCCAGTGATTATATCTTCTGATGCAAAAAAATATCCACATGTGACAGTCCCACGTATTGGCAAGCCGAAACAAATAGCAGATTCAAACATACCGCGACAGGCGTGCATAATTGCAGCGAAACCTTTCCTAGATATTTCATTTGTATAAATCAGGAAAGTATCAGCATAAGAATGAACTTTCACGATGCCTTTTTGTAAAGCATAGTTCATTTGATTTTCGACATTCGTTGTGATCATGCGTTTCATGTTCTTGTGGTCTATCGCAACTTTGCTGATATTATTCTTCTTTATCCAGTCTCGATAACCAAGAATGTCAAAGAGCGCTATAAATCCACGTGTCTTCTTTATGTCTTTGGGGGATAGCTTTAAGAAATTGCAGTTCATTAAGCACCTTCAACGGTTTGACCGCTAACGCGCACCACAGCAATGTTAAGAAAATGACTTGCTACAATTACTTTTCTGAGTATAGCTTACGCATGAACGACTGAGTTGAACGGCGAGCAGCCCGAGCCGACAGCATTGGCCGCCAGTTCGTACGCTCAATCACATTGTTAGTTAATATCGTCATTTAGCGAGTCGCACCATTCGAGCCCGATAGCGAGTACCACCGGCGACATTGGCCAGATCGCATACGACTAACTTGCCTTTAACAGGAAGCTTCAGGCGAGCGTATGCGTTGGTTGAAATCAACAGGGTACCTGCTGTCGGTCCGTCAATTTTCTTTGTTGCTGCCTGCAGTCGCGCGGCGACATTTATTGCTCTGCCCACGTACTCCTTCTGCTTGTTCATCACTATTTTAACAAGGCTGCCTTCATCTACACCAAATGTCAGCCCTATGTTATCGGGCATGTTGCTAAGGACAGTTTCAACGTACTTACGAAATAGTCGGTCGTACTCGGTGGAAAGTTCATTCAGCAAGCTTATCAGACTCGATCCGGATATCTCTTGGTCGTCGAACAAGAGAATCCAGCCATCGCCTAAGAACTTATACATCTGCGATTTTCCAATACCGTGCGACCAAAAGAACCTCTTAAGATGCCCGAGAACGCTTTGCCAAGCTACGTGATTCTCAGTTCGAAGCAGATCCTCAAGAATCGCAGTCGAAGAGCAGACGTCGAATATTACGACTACCTTTCGGACAATCGTCGGTTTTGCTGATGGCTCAGTCATAGTTTATGGCCAAGGTTATCATCTTCAGTTTGCATGATGCACATTTGGATCGCCGGTCCTAGTCAAAGCTACAGGAAGTCTATGTCATGGCACCGACTATAGCATAAATCTCAATATCCATACAGTATTTTGTAGCAGTCCATCTACATCGAAACAGCCTTTCAAATTACGTCGAAATATTCTGTTCAGCATAACCGAAATACGCATATGGTCCACCGCACGCTCCACCACTGAGCTGGTGCGTTCATAGGCAGGTTACAGCACGCATATAATGACAGTTGCAGAAAAGGAAATACTTTAGGATCGAATACAAGCAGGACGGTAGAAAAGAGGGATAGCAATATAACAATTACAAGGTGAAAGGGGAAATAACAAGTTTAGAACGATGTCAGGATACTTCGGGTGGGGGCTCTCGTATCGTCTATGCAGAAATCGTCAGGATTGATAAGCAGATTATTATTGCAAAAAGACCAAAGCTTGTCGCGAGATGTAAGAGTACCATAGTCTGTCGTTTACGACAATCTATGGTTCCACGACACAGCTTGGGGAAAATATGCAGAGGGGAAAATGGTGGTCCCAACGGGAATCGAACCCGTGTCTCCGGCGTGAGAGGCCAGCGTCCTAGGCCGCTAGACGATGGGACCATGGTTGGGGGAGGAGGATTCGAACCCCCGTAAACAGGTTCAGAGCCTGTCGTCCTACCACTGGACGATCCCCCAGAAATTGGGAGTCGTAATATAAACAAAAGGATTCGCTCTGTCAAGGAACAAATTAATGGATATTCGGGCAGTTGAAGAGAAACAAAAAGGCAGTGAGATTTCCTCACCGCCTGTCACATTTTACCCTGCTAGTTGCTTCGGCTCTTACGCCTTTGACTTCGCCTCTGCCTCGACCACGGACTTCTTCGGGGAGACGATGTAGCCAAGGACCGTTCCTGCCAGGCCGCCGACCACGATGCTCACTGCAGCTGTTGCCGCGATCCCGACCCCGATGCCCATCACGATGGCAGCCCGCACAAAGAGCGTGGGCTCGACCGTGCCGCCCATCAGCTTCTGCAGGATGATCAGG
>JAOUFU010000535.1 GCA_029858035.1 Phycisphaerae bacterium | reverse complement strand
CTGGCGTACTCGGCCGTTTACCTTCAAAGTCATATCGAGATTTTGGACATTGTCAACTTCGTCTTTGGTCAGGATGTAAGGTCCCATTGGCAGGAAGCCGTCGGCCCATTTTCCGTTGAGCCAGTCGTAGAATTCATCCCAGGGGCGTTTGGCCCTTTCCTTTTTGAAGGTGACACTTCGTGCGGAGACGTCGTTTGCGATGGTGTAGCCTGCAACTGCGTCGAGGGCGTCGCCGGGTTGTATACATTTTGCTTCTTTGCCTATTACTACGGCGAGCTCGATTTCGTAATCTATTTGTTCACTGTAGGCCGGCCAGGGAATTTGCTCACCGGGACCGGTTACGACAGTGGGGGGCATAATGAAGGGCCTGGGGACGGTCGTTTCGCGAGGCGAATCGGAGAGTCCGAGCGCACGGCCGGCTTCCTTAATGTGCTCGCTGTAGTTTCCTGCAAGGGCGATTACCTTGGACGGGCGAGGGATGGGGGCGAGGAGCTTTACCGAATCTAAGGGCGTGAAGATATCGGCTTTGTCAGCGAGCTCTGCAATTTTTGCAAGACAATCCGGCCCCCGGGTCAGGATTTGTTTTACGCTGCGCGGCGGGTTCGGGCCCGGCCAGATTGAAGGGATATCAATGATGGCGTCGCCGGTCAGGATGCCGACCGAAATTGATTCGTTTCTGGAATATGTAATTAGTTTCATTTCTTAGTCCTTTATTAGAAAATTACGAAGACTTATTTTAGCCGCAGGTTGCCAATATTACACGGACTTTTTTAGACTGGAATAGAGGCCTGACTTATTGGAGCTGGGATATTGATGATATTAACATTTTTGAGCGGACAAGAAATAAAAAAAAGCCGGCATTTTCATCACCAGCTTTGTTTGCATGTTTTTTTATTCAGGGATGTATTACATATCCGGCAGCGATGTTCACAGGGTTTAGTTTAAGCTGGGGTCATCTTCCAGCGTATCAAGGCCCATAATGACATCGTGCATATATACACGCCTTCCGCTCGGTGTGTCGTGAGCAGCATAGGTCATATCCCGTTCGGGATCATGGTATGCATACCAGCTATATTGTGACAACCATTCGTAATCTTCGTCATCAACTTTTGCGTTGAGGCCGTTGCCTAACGGTATCTCTTTCATTTTCCATATCCTCTCTTACTTTCTCTCAGCCAGCTTGCGCTGCCTGCGGCAATTGTTGGTCGCTTTATTTGCGCATTCCTTGCACCACACATACAAACCATCTTTACTGCGGCGTCTTTTGTAATACAGGCTCTGGGGTTTCCACCTCCGGCACCTGTAACATCGCTTCTGTTTCACACCGCCAACAACCCGATGGTTCTCTTTATAGCTGTAGTATTTTTTCACAGATTTTCCGTCTTTTCTTTTAAGTTTCATTTTTGTCTGTTTCCCCTAATTTTTCGTTTTTGCGATTCTACCTTATAGAGTATTAAAAGGCAATTTTTTCCCTTTTTTTCTTGACTAACAGCGGCGCCGAGTATACGATTATGTCAGCTTCATTGATAGAGAAAAGCAACCAACGGAGAAAAATATGTTGAAATTGCTTTGCGGGCCTTAAACGGGCATGATTTTGTGGTGGCCTTTTGATGAGAGTGGAAACAATTTTTTAAGGAGGTAGAGTTATGAAAAGCAAAAGTGTCACAATTTTGGTAATAGTAGTGATTTCGCTGGCAACATTTATTTCTCAAGCGATCGCTGAAGATGCAAAGGTAGTAGTCAGTCCTCAGATTGATATTTTTGTTGGACCTAAGTATCAAGGGTGGTGGGGGAATCCCGTTGCTTTTGACTCAGTCAATGAGAGGTTTCTTGTGGTGTGGACGGATGGTGGCGTTGAGACATCACCGATCGACCTCTGTGGACATTTGGTAAATGCCGATGGAAGTCTTTATGGCTCAACTATCGCTATCTCAACGAGTGAGGGGCAGGAGCTTGTGCCGCAGATTGCGTTCGATCCACACGCTGGGCGTTTTTTAGTGGTTTGGCAGGATAACCGGACTTATAGTTGGGAAGTCTACGGGCAATTAGTAAACACTGATGGGAGTCTTTATGAAGGTAATTTCTACATTTCGCCTCCGGATACCAACACCGGAGTCATCCCCGATGTAGCATTTGATACCGTCAACAGAAGGTTCTTAGTGGTGTGGCAGGACTGGTATGATACCATCAGTGCCCAGAGTGTCGGGGCAGATAGCTTCCTGTATGGACCTATTATCCAAATTACAAATTCAGGCGCCCGTCCTAAGATCGTATTTGACTCAAACAACGGGCGATTCTTAGTAACCTGGGGAGCCGCAGGATGTGTTTATGGACAAATTATTAACGGTGATGGGACACCATATGTTTCAGAATTTATGATTGGTTACTATGATGCGGATAGCAGCTATTTGCCTTCACTGGCATTTGATCCTATATATAGCAGGTTCCTCCAAATGTGGGATACGGGACATAGTGGTCAATTAATAAATACCGATGGAACCTTGTATGGTGGAGAGATCAGTCTTTTCCCGGATAACAATTATACTAATATCTACAGCAATTTTGTTGTCTTTGACACCACCTGTGAAAGGTTCCTGATAGGAGCAGAAATATTACATCCCTATAATGGAATCGCCGGGCGGTTATTGAATCCCGATGGGAGCGTTGACGGCGAGATTTTTCCAATCTGGGAGTTCTCATATACAGGTACTACTGCCATTTTTGCTGCCTATGGTTCAAGGCAAACAGGTTCCCTCGTAGTGTGGGCCGGGGATCCTTACTTCAGCGTTTCACGTAATGATATTTTTGGTGCGTTCGCGAAGTGTCCCTGGTGCACAGCTCATATAGCGGGCGACCTCAACGACAACTGCAAAGTTGATTTTGGTGACTTGTCCATCCTTGGGAGTCAGTGGCGTCAGGCTCCTGGAAGTCCTTCAGCAGACATTGCCCCTGAAGTGCTTGACAATTTTGTAGATACACTGGATTTGGCAGTTTTGTGTGAGCATTGGCTCGAATGCAACTTAGACCCGCCAGAAGCTTGTTGGGAGTGAAATGAATCCGCTACGCTTTTACTGCTCGGCCCTGGGCGTGGTTATGTTGAGAAGGGA
>JAOUFU010000534.1 GCA_029858035.1 Phycisphaerae bacterium | reverse complement strand
CCCGCCCAACCTCAATACGCCCGTAAGCCAGGTTTTTTTCTTCTGCCCGCCCGATGCCGAACCGAAGTTGGCCAGCGAGCTTTCTTCAATCATCATCACATACGCCGGCACAAAAGTAATCGTACACACCCACGCTATCATAATACCGATAGCAACAAAAATCCCGAAGACCTGCACAGGTGGTATCGGCGTAAGTGCCAGCGATGCAAAGCCCGCCGCCGATGTCAGCGAAGTATAAAGCATCGGCATAAACAAATTGCCCATAACCTCCAGGATGGTGTTCCTTCTCCCCTTCTCCCGCGTATAAAGGTCGAAGAACTCCGAAAGAATATGCACCGAGTCAACGACCGCTATCGGCATAAGGAAAATCGGTATCATCGAGCTCATAATATGCACGGGATAACCTAATCCGATTAAGAGCCCCATCGTTGAAATCACCGATACCATCGCAACAATCATCGGCGAGATAACCAGCACCAGCTTGCGGAAGAAAACCAGCATCAGCAAAAATATCACCACCATCGCCAGCGGTGCCGACACAGCCATCTGCACAAACATTTCGACCCCGAACGTGTCCTCCGCAACGGGCAGCCCCGTAATATGGTATTCTTCATCACCTTTGAATTCCGCGATTTTTGTTTTCAACTCACGATACACCCGGTAGCTCAGGTCTTTACCCGTCAGCGGCAAATACAGGCATATTGCTTTCCCGTCCTCGCTGACAACAGTGCCTTTAAGCAGCGGATTCGACAACGCCCTGTCCCTCACTTCCAGCGCCTCCGCCCGCGTCGCAGGCGGCTTATGCATCAGCCATTCAAACCTCACCTCCCCCGGACCTCCCTGGCCGATGTGGTCGACCGTGGAAGGGGCGAGCAAATCAATCTCGATTACTCCGATTTGTTTCCCCGGCTCTTCCTCATCCTCCCAGCGAAGAGTTTTGGCAAATTCGGTCAGCTCGTAAATTTTCCCCAACGAAGAAGGATTAAATACCCCGTCCGGGTCCTTATCATTAACAACGCCGACGACAACAATGTCATTGAGGGTGAATCTCTTTTTCGTCTCGTTATGAAACACCCTTACCGCCTCATCCTCTGAAAGCATATTCTCTGGATCCGTATCGACCTTGATAAGAGGTATCAGCGCCCCCAAACCTAACGTAACAACAACCATCACGACCGTGACCAGTTTATAATGCCGCAGAGAATAATCCGTAATCTTTTCCTTCAATTCCATTTTTCAAACCTTCGCTGTTACTCTAACTAATCCATCGACACTAATAGCAGCGCTAACCCTGTAGCACTGTCACAACTCACTATAGAATTCTCGATAATTAATATTTTACATACAACAATAATAAAAAAAAGTTTTTACTTAATAGTAATTTAACTAAATTCGCCGACACGCAAGTCAAATCAACCGCCTAAAAATCCATGTCAATACATAACCCAAATAGCTGAAAATGCTTTGTTAAGATAACTACTACCTTGCTATAAGCAAAATTAATAGTAGCTGTCTACACACATTTTAGACTGGGAATCGTATTGACACCAGCCGGTTCTGTCGTTAAAATCCCGTGGCTTTTTTTGGACCTAAATAAGAAATATTGGAGGTACTAATCCTAAATGGACAATGTAAAACAGTTACTAAAACAAAAACTAACAGCCGAAAATTACGATAAGCTCATGGCGCTGAAGAACTTGAAAACCCACGCCTTCGTCGCTGATGCAATTGAGCTTTGTGCCCCCGGCGATGTATTTGTCTGCACCGATTCCCCGGATGACATAGCGTATATTCGCGAGCAGGTGGTAAAAAGCGGCGAAGAAAAGCCCCTTAACATACAAGGCCATACATACCATTTCGACGGATTCAATGACCAGGGCCGCGACAGGGAAGTAACAAAATATCTGGTCCCCAAAAATGAAACACTGAGCAAGGCCCTGAACCAGATAGAGCGGGAGCAGGGGCTTGCCGAGGTGCGCGGTCTGCTGAAGGACTCCATGAAGGGCAGGATGATGATTCTGCGCTTTCTGTCGTTAGGGCCGACCGGTTCGGTTTTCAGTATTCCCTGCGCCCAGATTACGGATTCCTGGTACGTGGCGCACAGTGAGGATTTGCTTTATCGAATAGCCTACGAGCAGTTTTGCAGGATTGGAAAGGATGAAAATGTTTTCTGTTTTCTGCACTCGGCAGGCAAAATGAACAAAGACATGATCAGCGTTGACGTGGAAAATAAGCGCGTCTATATGGATTACACCAGGGACATCATTTACAGCGTCAACACCCAGTATGGCGGCAATACGATGGGCCTAAAGAAGCTCGCTTTGAGGCTTACGATTCGCAAAGTGGATAGAGAAGGATGGCTCGCCGAGCACATGTTCATCTCCGGTGTGCACGGTCCGGGCGGACGCAAGACCTATCTGGCCGGCGCCTTTCCAAGCGGCTGTGGCAAAACCTCTACCGCCATGCTGCCCGGCGAGACAATTATGGGCGACGATATCGCTTACTTTCGAAATATCAACGGCCAATTCCGGGCAGTCAACGCCGAAGCGGGCATTTTCGGGATTATACAAAATGTCACTCCAAAGAATGATCCCGCTATCTGTGATGTCCTCAACAAACCGGGCGAGGTGATTTTCTCGAATATCCTCGTCGCCGAAGGAAAGCCGTACTGGCTCGGTATGGGAATTGATACACCAAAGGAAGGTGTCAACTTCTCGGGAAAGTGGACCGAAGGAAAAAAAGATGCCAGGGGAAACGATATTCCCCTTGCCCACAAGAATGCCAGATACACCGTGGCACTGAAGGCATTGGCCAATTGCGACCCGGAGCTGGACAACCCGGAAGGCGTCACCCTCGGAGGCGTAATGTACGGAGGTCGGGATGCCAGGGCGTCTGTGCCGGTTCAGCAGGGCTTTGACTGGGTCCACGGAATTGTCTCTTATGGCGTCTCGCTGGAAACCGAAACCACATTTGCAATCATCGGCAAGGAAGGAGTGCCCGAAATTAACCTGATGAGCATTCAGGACTTTCTGGCTATTCCTCTGGGAAAGTATATTCAGAATAACATCGAATTCGTACAGGGCATCAAGACACCGCCTCTTGTATTCGGC
>JAOUFU010000533.1 GCA_029858035.1 Phycisphaerae bacterium | reverse complement strand
AACGTCTGCCACATGGATAGCACCGGATTCCTGCATAAGAAACACGCGGGCAAGATAAACGTCGCCCAATTTACCGCTGCGGATGTACTCCGCAGCTTTATCGGTATAGGGGGCGCTGCGGCTCTGGGTTCCAACCTGGACAACCCTTTTGTACTTACGGGCCGCCTCAACCATCTTTCTGCCGTCCCAAATGCTCAGCGACAAAGGTTTCTCCACATAGACGTCTTTGCCCGCCTGGCAGGCCATTATCGTCCCCAATGCATGCCAGCGGTCCGAAGTCGCTATAACGATTGCATCGACTTGGCCGTCATCAAGCATTTTACGAAAATCCTGTACAAATTTCGGCTTGTAGTCATGGCCTTCCATCACGATTTCCGCTGCAGGACCATAGCTTCGCATGTCTGCATCGCAGATATATTTAATCGTAACATCGGACCTCTTCACCAGACTGCTCAATAACGCCCTTCCTCGACCCCCAACACCCATTATCCCCAACACCACCTTGTTTGCAGCACCCAGACTTTTGTTTTGTGCCATAACAGTAAAAGCTGTAGCTGCACCTACCGAACTTTTCAAAAATTCTCTTCGATTTATTGATTTCATTTTTCATCTCCTAAAGAATGCAGACTTTAATACATCGCTATAATAACCGAATCTCCGGTTCCATTTCAACCAATTTATTAAAACATAGGGGGTTGTATTTTTAAGGACTTTTGTGTATTTATATAAGAGATTTCAGTAGTTGTTTCTATTGGTATGGAGCCGGCTGCTATTTACTTGAAATAATAAGCTTTTGGAGTTTGGGTAAAGGAGGATATTATGCGAAAAAGAGCGGCTATTATAAAAATTAGCCTTACTGTCGTCCTAATCACTGCCGCTCTTTGCTGTGCAAAACCCGCTCAGACGGTCATGGTCCCCATGCGGGACGGGGTGAAGTTGGCGGCTGATGTTTATCTTCCTGATGACAAGGGCCCCTGGCCTGCAATCCTGTTTCGGACCCCGTACGGAAAAGGTACTGCCCAGGGACAGGCAATGATGGCCAACCAACGCGGATATGCCTTTGTCTCGCAGGACATTCGAGGAAGGTTCGGCTCCGAAGGTGTGGATTATCCTGTCTTCGGACATGATGGATGGGGCAAAAATCAGGATGGATACGACACCGTGGAGTGGGTCGCAGCTCAAAAATGGTGCGATGGCAAGGTGGGCACAGTGGGTGCAAGTGCCAATGGCATCACGCAGAACATGATGGCCCCCAGCAGACCGCCGCATCTGGTTTGTCAGTATGTTGCCGTCGCGTTTTCCAGCATGTACCGCCAGGCCGCCTATCAGGGAGGTGCTTTTCGCAAGAGTTTACTGGAGGGCTGGTTAAAGGGAAACAAATTCAGCCCTGAGAATCTAAAAGAGATGCGGGCGCACCCGGATTACGATGATTTCTGCAAGCAGTTCGATCCCGAGCTCGTGGCACATCGCGTCAATGTCCCCGTTTTGTTCCTCGGCGGCTGGTATGACATTTTCAATGCGGGTACAATCAATAGTTTTTTAACTATACAAAAGAGTGGTGATAAGGGTGCGCGGGGAAAATGCAGATTGGTTATGGGCCCGTATGGGCATGGTCGCTCAGAAGACTTGATCTTCCCGAATACCGAATATCCAAAACCGGTCGGTATGTTGAATTGGTTTGATATATGGATGAAGAAAGATGGCAAAGGAATCGATGAAATCCCTGTTGTGCAGTATTTTGTCATGGGCGACCCGGCTGACTCCAAAAATAATGCCAACCTCTGGAAAACTGCTGAAGATTGGCCTGTCCCGGCAAAGATAAGACCCTTCTATTTCAATCCCAATGGGAAATTACGCCCGCGACCTCCCAAAAAGGCGGATACTTCACTCTCTTATAAATATGACCCTAAGGACCCTGTGCCTACAATCGGCGGGGCCAACCTTATCATAACGAAAGGACCCAAAGACCAGCGGCCGGTTGAAGAACGTCCTGATGTCCTGCTCTTCACTTCCGCAGAGCTGAAAAAACCGGTAGAGATTACTGGACACGTAAAGGTCAGGCTCTGGGCGTCAACAACAGCCACTGATACCGACTTTACAGCCAAGCTTTGCGATGTCTATCCGGATGGTCGCAGCATTATTGTGGCCGATGGCATCATTCGAGCAAGGCATCGAAATTCCATGGAGAAAAGCGAGCTGACCGAACCCGGCAAAATCTATGAGTTTGAAATTGATTTGTGGTCCACGAGTCTTCTCTTTTGTCCGGGACATCGGATCCGTGTTGCACTATCCTCCAGCAATTCCCCGCGTTTCGAGCCTAATCCGAACACGGGCAGGCCATCAGGCATGGACGATGAGACTAAGGTGGCAACTAACATCATCTACCTGAACGAAAAACACCCGTCCCATATACTGCTTCCGGTCGTGGCACGATAGCATTGGGCTGTTGTTAATCATAAACAAAGTAACAAATTTTACCTTTATTCTTCTTGCAATATCGCCCCTTTGTGTGTAAGTTGACCGGGAATTTGTTAGAATACGCTTTAATTTCAGAGTTGGATTTGATATAGCTTTGTAGCAGCTTGGGGCGATTAGCTCAGCTGGTAGAGCAGCTGACTCTTAATCAGCAGGTCACAGGTTCGAGCCCTGTATCGCCCATTTGTTTTTTTCCCCTTGACAACTGGTGACATAGAATCCCCATCAGTGACTATTTGTCTTTCAGATAAGACTTTACAGCTATTATCGTTTTCTTGATTTTGACAAGTTTCTTGGCTTTCATCTATGCCATTCAATGACGAGCGGTTACTATCAGAGTAAGTATTTTTTGTAAGTTTTTTGTAAGCTGGTTTGTAACCGCTCTGCGATATACTGCCCGATACTTTCTGGGCATTACCGCGAGACGCTTTGCAATCTTTGCCTGCCGGTCGATGGATTTGGGGCTTGACTGAATGGTGTGGATTTGGTTAGTTATATTTAGTCTTTTATCTTTGTCAGGGTTATCTGCTCGGCTATGAGCGGGTAGCCCCTCTTTTATTTTGCTCTTAATCACCTTCGGCCTCCTGCATCATCTGGAAACTTTTCCTGTCGGGTGCTCCGGCTCTGAGCCATTGAGCG
>JAOUFU010000073.1 GCA_029858035.1 Phycisphaerae bacterium | reverse complement strand
TTCTGTACTGATAGAGGATTACGGCTTTGCAGACTATAGTTTTTTGAACTTAGGTAACCAGAATGAACTTTCAGAGTAAGAAAAAATTAGGTCAGCTGCTTTGTGAAAAATTGTATTTGGATGAGTCCAACCTCGAAATTGGACTTGCAGAACAAAAGATTGAACATCGGCCGCTGGGTCAGATTCTCTTAAGGCTTGGTTATATAACGCAACCTCAGCTAAATGAATCACTTTCGATTCAGGTAGGCATCGAAAAGATAGATTTGACCGATATTTCGATCAGCCCTGAAGTAATCACCCTTGTCCCGGCGGAGCTGGTCAGCAAACACAGTATTTTGCCGCTGCGGCACGAGAACGGCCGTTTAGCAGTTGCGATGATAGATCCTTTCCAGCCGCAGGTAATCGAGGATTTGAGGATGGTAAGCGGCCATCCGGTCCGGCGATATTACGCTGAGCCGGCCCAGATGGAAAATTCGATACTGAAATTCTACGGCAGCAACGTGGCGAGGATGCTTGATAATCTCGTTCCAGCTGAACAGAGGCCGAAGGCCGAGATGGAAAACGGTGATTACTCTCCCGCCAAGCTGAGTGAGCTGGCCAGAGAGCCATCGTTAGTTAATCTTGTGAACTTGATAATACTGGAAGCGATTGAGGCCCGTGCAAGCGATATACACATCGAGCCGTTCGAGCACCAGGTAAAGATAAAATACAGAGTCGACGGCATGCTTATAGAAAAGGCCCCATCATCCAAGCGCCTGCAGGCGGCGATAATTTCGCGAATCAAGATCATGGCGGACATGAATATCGCGGAGCGCTTTGTGCCGCAGGACGGCCACATCGAATTTACCGGTAAAAAGGGCAGGGTCGATATTCGTGTCTCCACCGTACCGACGGTATTCGGCGAATCAGTTGAACTGAGACTTTTAGACAGGTCGGTATCATTGATAGGGCTTGAAGAGCTGGGGATGAACACACAATCTCTGGAAGGCTTCGATCAATGTCTGCGTAAAACCCACGGCATTGTGCTTGTTACCGGGCCGACCGGGTGCGGAAAGACAACGACCCTTTACGCGGCATTAAAAAAGATATATTCACCGGCTGTGAAGATGATAACGATAGAAGACCCGGTTGAATATCAGCTTGAAGGTATTAACCAGATGCCGGTGAATCCTAAAAGAGGGCTGACGTTTGCCACGGGCCTGCGTCACATTCTCCGTCAGGACCCGGATATTATAATGGTAGGAGAGATCCGGGACAGAGAAACCGCCAATATTTCAATCCGTGCAGCGTTGACCGGACATCTTGTTTTCTCGACACTTCACACCAACGACGCGCCCGGGGCGGTTACAAGATTGATTGATATGGGTGTTGAGCCATTCCTGTTAGCCAGCTCCTTAGAGGCAGTGTTGGCCCAAAGGCTGGTTCGTACGATATGTTCGAACTGCAAAAAGCCTTACAAGCCGGACGAAACCCTCATAAGGAGCTTGAACGGCTCGGTGGCCATCAACCCTGATACGCAGTTTTACCACGGAACAGGTTGTAATGACTGTATACAAACCGGAATGAAGGGAAGAACGGGTATATTTGAGATGCTCAGGATAACACATACCATGCGTGACTTAATAGCTGCAAGGCCAACGACGGAACAAATTATAAAGGCGGCGCCGGCAGACCATATAAGTATGGAACACGACGGTTTCGCCAAGGTGTTGAAGGGTATCACGACTCCCGAAGAGGTCATGAGAGTCGCCAAGAGCATCGGTGAAGAAGAATAAAACGTATCTGGCCGGACACAATACGAAGTCCGAACTATGAGAGGCTAAATCGTGGGTCAGTATTCTTATAAGGCAGTTGAACAAGGCGGCGTGAACGTCACGGGAATTATTGAAGCGGCAGACCGCAGAAGTGCCGTAGCCGCCCTTGCTGACAAAGGTCAGTTCGTTGTAGAGCTGGCTCAGGAAGCTCAAGCAACGAGCATCAACGGTGAAAAGAAGGCAGAGTTCGACCTGAGCAAGCTGTTGAATTTTGGCTCTCGAAAGGTCACCCACAAAGATGTCTTAGCTATTACCAGCCAGTTGAGCACAGCCCTGCGAGCGGGACTCCCCCTGCTTAACGCCCTTGAAATCATTCGCGACCAACAGCACAAACCGTCAACAAAGAACATGTTGAATGAGCTTGTCAAGTCTGTAAGCTCCGGCCAATCACTGTCAGAGGCCATGGCCAGACATGAGAAAACTTTCAACGCGTTATGTCTTTCCATGGTAAGAGTTGGGGAGACAGGAGGGATGCTCGACGAGACGACGGCCCAGCTGGCAACAATGCTGAGCAGAGAAGGGAAAATAAAATCCAATATGAAAAATGCCTCAGCTTATCCTATCTTCGTTTTGTGCATCGGGCTTGTCTCGGCGGTTATCGTAATAACCGGGGTTTTGCCGAGAATATTAGGGATGATAGGTGACGCGATTGCTGTACTACCCCTGCCTACAAGGATACTGTTGGGATTGAGCGATTTGATAAAAAACTTATTTACGACGGCATACGGCTGGGCTATTGTAGCTGTAACTATCGCAGGACTGCATTTGCTGCGAAAATGGATCAAATCGGATGGCAAAATCAAATGGGACTCTTTTAAGCTCAAAATTCCCATTTTGGGTTCGGTCCTGCGAACAATAGCGGTGGGCAGGTTTGCAAGGACTCTTGGTGCACTAACCAAAGGAGGCGTCACAATTTTGGAGGCCCTTAGTGTTGTTCGTGACACCCTTGGCAATGAATTATTGGGCAGAGAAATTGATTCTGTAGCTGAAGAGGTCAAGCGTGGCGAGTCACTGGCCGGGCCTTTAGGCAGCTCGGGATACTTCCCGCCTTTACTTGTGCAAATCGTCTCTATCGGCGAGCAGACAGGAAAGCTGGATGAATTGCTGCTCAATGCCGCTGACACTTTCGATGATGAAGCGGACGCGGCGATAAACAGGTTTATGGCCATCTTCCCTGCGATTTTGATACTCCTGCTGGCTTTAGTAGTAGGTTTTATAATAGCGGCGACCCTGCTGCCGATAGTTGTAATGCAATTTGGTGCAGGAGCGATTTGAGTTTTGTTTTCTTCTAAATAGGAAAGGTATCCAAATGAGACGGAACAGAAGGAAAGATAAGGCGTTCACTCTTGTCGAGTTGCTTGTGGTCATAGTTCTGTTGGCACTCATTGCATCGGTATATGTACCCAAGATGTTCAAGGGTATGGGCGCGCAGAAAGCAAAGATGGCAAAGACCAAGATGGCAAATATCGAAAGCGCAATTTTACAGTTCCAGCTTGATTGTGGGCGATTTCCGGATGACTCGTTGGGACTTGATGAACTGCGAACTTCACCAGCAGACCTTGAGGAAAAGTGGAAAGGACCTTATCTTAAGCAAAGTCAGCTGCTTGACCCGTGGGAGTATCCATATATCTACGTTGAAGAAGGTCAAATTAATCCGGGCAGCTTCGATTTGATAAGCTACGGAGCCGACGGCGAAGAAGGCGGCGAAGGTGACAATGCAGACATATATAACGAATAAAGTAGTTTTGAGTTTTTGAATTACGTCTATGAACAAGCGAAAACAAAATACAAAAGCTGGTTTTACCATTATCGAGGTGCTTGTGGTAATAACCATTATCGCGCTTATCGCCGGCGTCGGCGGCGGGTTTTACATAGGGACATACAAGAGGATGCTGGTTGAAAAAGCAGCACGGGACTTTTTTCTTGCAGCCAAATACGCAAGAATAATGGCTATTGAGCGACAAAAACCCTACAGGATAGAAATGGATGTCACCAACGGCGGTTTTTTCCTGACTACCGACCAATTGAATGAAGAGACCGAACAGACAGAGCAAACGATAGTGCGGGACTTGTACTCAAAGCCGGTGGAATTTGACGATGCCGTCAAATTCGAGAACATTCAAATAACACCTATTGGTTCGGAACCATCTGATGAACAGACAGCAATAGTTTTTTTGCCGAACGGCACCGCACAGTCGGCGATAATACAAATTGGCGACGGCGAAAATCATTACATGGTAAATATCTACGCTGCGACCGGCAAGGCGGCGGTACAACGTGGCACAGCCCAGGAAATTAAAATCACCACTGTCGATTTGGACCAGGAATGAAAATACGGACAAAAAGAAACAAAAGAGGCTTTACTCTGGTTGAGACAGTAACCGCAAGTACTATCCTTTGCGGAGCTGTTCTTACACTCGTAGCAATCACCACGCGGTCTCTAACCGGCACAAGACTTAACAGGCAATACGAGATAGCGGCTTCAATAATAGAGCGGCAGCTTAGTTTGCTTGACTATGTCGGCATCGATGAATTCATCGAATTAGGACGCGCAGACGGCGTGGTTGAAGATTTCGAGCCGGGATATCACTGGGAAGTTTTTACCGAATACCAAGGTATAGACAGTCTTTATCTGGTGACAATAACTGTTACATGGATCGAACGGAACCGACCTTATAGCGTCTCTGTGCAAACAAGGCTCAATGGTATGAGCACGTATGTTGAAGCCGAAACAGGGACAGAGCAAGAGTAATTAAATGAAGATTTATTTGAGAAAGACCGGATTTACATTGGTGGAAGCGCTGGTTGCCTCGACTATAGGGTCCTTCATTGCGCTGGTGGCTGTCGGCACACTGCGGACCATTACAGTCAGCGCCGAAAGAGTAAATAGTAATATCGAAGCCGCTTCCGAGGTAAGGTTTGCTTCGAACATGATCTCCAGGGACCTCGTGAATCTGTATCGCGAACAGAATGTCAGAAATATGAAATTAGTCGGAATGGCTGACGACTCAAATCCGGGCAGTAGTTTTTTGACTTTCTATACTGTCAGCAGGACAAAGGCCAGAACCGACCAGCCGGAAGCGGATGTATATGAAGTGGAATATTTCCTGAAAAAAAATGAAGAAGAGTCAGACCTGTATCGGCGATTGTGGCCGAATCCAGATCCCAACGATGAAAACCCGGGCGGAATCTTGAGTATTATTGCGGAGGACATTGAATTTTTCCAGGTCAGGTTCTTCGATGGAGAGGAATGGTCCGAAGAATGGCCGGAGGAAATGGAAGTTGTTCCTCAGCTGATAGAAGTAAATATCGTGGGGAAACAGCAAAAATGGGGAAGCCCGGCTATGGACTCTATTATGGTGAATTTGGTCAGGTCCACTGGCGCAACGCCTGAAACTGCCGAAAGTGGTGAGCAAAGCTCCGGTCAACAAGATAACAGCGGCGCGCAAGGGAGTAATCAACCTTAGATAAGCATGTAACATGGAAAAGGAAAGTTGCAAAACAAAAAAATGAAGGTTTTGCTAAAAAAAATGACTGGTAATCGTGACAAAAAGGGGCTTGTTCTTGTAGCAGTGCTGTGGATAGTGGCGATACTTACCATAATCGCAACATCCGTAGGCCAAAACAGCCGACTCGACACGAAGGTCAGCACTATGAGGATGGAAGAGCTTCGGTGCAGGTGGGCCTGCCGGGCGGGAATAGAGACCGCCATCGGCGTACTGAACGAGGACCTGAGAGAAAGTGACAACCTGACCGAGCTTTGGAGTGATAATGACGAAGATTTTAATGATGTAATTCTTGAGAGGTGCTGGTTTTCGGTCAAGGTTATTGATGAGTCGAGCAAATTAAACATAAACACTGTAACAAAGCAGCAGCTCCTGCAATTGCCTTATATGGAAGAGGACATAGCCGATGCGATTATAGACTGGCGGGATGGAGATGATACTCCAAACGCGGAGGGCGTTGAAGGCGGGTATTATGAAAATCTGCCGATTGGATATACAATCCGCAACGGTCCTTTCAAGACGATACGTGAGCTGCTGCTGGTTAAAGGCGTTACTGAAGAGCTGTTCTATGGAGAGGACACAAACTTCAACGGCCTGCTGGACTACAATGAGAAAGACGGTGACGAAAGTCCACCCAACGATGACAAAGACGATGTTCTGGATGTGGGGTGGATTGCCTATCTGACCTGCTATTCGTATGACCGGAACGTAGATGCTGAGGGCAATCAAAAGGTCAATATCAACCAAGCCAATGAAAGTCAATTGCAAAGCTCTTTAGGGATAAGCAGACCTCAAGCCCAGTGGATTATCCAGAGACGCCAGAATAACAATTTCACCAGCATCGCTGACCTGATAAATAACAGCAGCTCGCAACAAAGCTCGCAACAAAGCTCGCAACAAAGTTCGCAACAAAGCTCGCAACAAAGTTCGCAACAAAGCTCGCAACAAAGTTCGCAACAAAGTTCGCAACAAAGCTCGCAACAAAACTCACAACAGAGTTCCCAGCAGAATCCACAACAGAATTCGCAACAGAGTTCGCAAAGGGGTTCACAAAGTGGTTCGAGCCAGACTGAACCTGTGAATTTACAAACGTTCTATGAGATTGCAGACAAAATAACAGTAGACAGCGGCAACCAGATTGCCGGAAAAGTCAACATTAACACAGCACCGAAAGGAGTTTTGTTGGCATTGCTGGGAGATAGCGAGGCTAATATGGAGATTGCGGAGAATATAGTTGCCTATAGGGAGGGCTTGACAGAAGGAATGCAAAGTATCGCAGAATTGATGAGCTCAGGATTGGTGAATCAGAATACTTTTGCACAAATTGCAAATAATATTACCACCCGTTCAAACGTTTTCACTATTCGCTGTTCCGCAACGGCCGACAGAGGAGGAGTCAGCGGAACAACACTGCAGACAGAAGTGGTCGTAGACAGGAGCGAGTCACCATATACGACGCTTTACTGGTATCAGGGAGCAAGTAATTTATGAGCAATAATATGACTGATATAGGAACCCGGCGGTCCGCGATTGCGATAGCCAAAGACGGCAGCAAGCTTAAGGCTGTGAAGCTTCGTAAGCAGGGTGCTCTTTTTGAAGTTCTATGGGCAAAGAGCAGTGAAGCCGGTGATCTGGACTGGAAAGCATTCGAACTCGAGTGCGGTCTGGCCGCTGAGTCGACAGAACAAGAAAAGAGCAGCGACGGCAAGATGGTAGTCGCCGGATTTGACTCAGCAGGTGTGGTTTTTTACCGCGTTGATTTACCCACGGTGTCAGAAGAAGAAATCGCGGCGATGGTTAAATTGCAGGCTGAAGCTCGGCTGCCGCTGCCGGCCGAACAGATGCAGCTGGCCTGGAGGGCCGACCAGGCACAGAATGGAAAAGTGCCTGTCACTATAGCGGCGGCGAGAAAAGAACGGCTGCTGAAATTCGTGGAAAACGTAAGCGGTTTCGGCCCTGAAAAAATACTATTAGACTGTGAAGCGATAGTGAAAACATGGAGAACGTTCTTTTCCGGCGACGGCTGGAATGCTGTCGTTGTGAGTATGACGGAACGAAACACACAGGTATGTCTGGCTCAAAACGGACAATTGAGCAATGCTGTGGTTTTGGATACGGGAACGGAGGACCTTTCCGAAACGACCCGGGACCTGCTGGTACCAGGAGCCGGCGTGCTAACGGACCAGACTGAAACTATTGAGAGGTTTGTCCAGGACATAAGGAGCGTATTGGAATTGTTTGGTTATGCCGGGCAGGCGGGATTGCCCGTATTTGTGCTCTCCGACGACAGCGCTGCGCACGAAGTCGTAGTATCTTCTCTTAAGTCTGCGGGATTGAATGTCAGAGCGGCTTTCCCACAGATTGAAAAATTAGATGCCCGGACAAGGCTCCGTCCCGCCGATATTTACGAATATCGTGTGCCGATAGGTCTTGCACTTACGGCGATTGACGGCGACACCGACGGGCTTAATATTTTCGAGCAATTGTACTGTTCACCAAGTGAGGCAAAAAGCAGACGGCGGGTGAGCTCGACAAAGGCTGCTCTTGCAGTTGCCGCGGTTATGCTTATCCTGCTGGTTATCGTTTCTTATGCCGTGGATGTCGTAAGCCCCCGCGCCATCGAAAAGCGTTTGAACGGCACAGGAGTCGGTTCTGTTGTCCAGCAGCTCAACGATCGACAAAAGTTAATCAAATCGGTTGCGTCACAAAGGCCCGACCTGCTCGAACTCTTAAATCAAATACATACAAGTTCCCTTTTTAGCACCAAGCTGGATTTCCAAAGTGATTTAGATAAGGGTATCATCTCCGAGGAACTGCTGCAAAAGTTTGAAGAAAACAAAACTCCACTTTCGCAACGCGCCACCGTATCGACTGAACAAGCAGGTACAAGATGGTTAATAACCAATCGGCCGAAGAAATACTCCATCAGGAAAGAAGGAAGCATACTCAACATTTATGATACAACCGCCAACGCAGGAATAACGCTGGACAAACTGGATTTTAAGCAAGGTCGGCCGGTAAGTATAACCGCACAGACAAAAGACGCGGAGCAAATGTACGAATTCCAAAAAAGCCTGATGGCCATAAAGGGAATCACGGAAGTAAAGATACAAAATCCGGATATAGACAACAAAACCAAGAAGCTCAAATTCACCATGACTTTTCATTACAAGAATTTTACTAAAAAGAGGACACTCAAATGAGGAGACTAAATCAGAAAGAGAAACGGACGCTGAAATTCGGCGCTGTATGTGCAGCGGCCATCGTGGTGTTAACCTTTGCAACCCAGTGGTTTGGGCATTGGAGACAGGTCAGAGGTTCGCTTGCAGGTATAAAAAATAAATTAGAAAATATCGATGTCAGCGACACTCAGCGAGCCGGCATAATGTCAATTGTGCCCGTGTTTGAGATGCCGAAAAAGGAAGAGACCCAAAAGTTTCTATTCAGAGATAAGTTTAACGAGCAATTAAAGAAGGCGGGAATAAGAAGTGAACCTCTCCAGATTCTTCCTGCTACAAAGTCACCGGTGGCCGGGTATAAGTTACTGCGATTGAAGTGCAGCGCCAAATGCAGGTTCGGACAGGCCCTCGACCTGCTTGCCAACCTGAAGGAAAATCCCTATCTGGTAGGGATAGAAGAGTTCAAAATAGAATGCGACCAAAAGAAACGGCAGGACATCAAGCTGGATATAACGGTATCAACATTTGTTCTATAAGAAAGGACGGCTTATGAAACTTGATTACTTGAAAAACAATCATTCAAAAAACAACAAGGACATTTTCTCGGTTGGATTGCTTGGGATTTCGGCGTTTATGGGTGTCCTGATTTTGATTAAGGTGACAGGCTTTTTCGCCGCCCCGGCCAGGGCGGAAGATTCAGTCAAAAGGGCCGTTGCGCTAAGTAAGCCGGACCCCAACGATATGGAGAAATATTTTGCCAAATCCAGAGCGATTGCGGATGAGCTAAAGAAGAATAATTTGTTTGCTCCGCCTATTCCTAAGACGCACCCTGTAAACAAGGACCAGGTACTGGGCATATTAGGTAACGAGGCGCTGATAAACGGCAGATGGTATAAATCCGGCGATAATGTGGGAGACGCAAAAATCGTGGCAATCACGCCCATTGACGTAACGATAGAATGGGACGGCAGTGAACAAGTCTTCGTCCCGATTGACGCAAAGGGTGATTCACCTTCCGGCTCACGAAGGCCCGGAGGCCCGGATAGACCACAAGCAGCTAAAGAAGGTGAGCAAGGATCCCCTGAGATGGTTCAAGTTCAACAAGAGGGAGGGGGCGGTGAAGGAATGGGCAGGTTTGAAGGAGGCGATATGGAGAGAATGAGAGCTATGAGGGAGAGATTCGAAAATATGTCTCCGGAAGAAAGGAGACAAGCCATAGCCGAAATGCGTGAAAGATTTGGCGGCCGGGGTGGACCTGGTGGCGGCCGGGGACCACGAGGCGAAGGGGGACCGGGCGGCAGACGAGGTGGACGCGGCGGACAGTAACAGGATAATTCGAGTGCGATAAAAATTATGAAACAGTCAAGCACAATAATATCAGTAATAGTCGCGGTTATGGGGCTTCTTGCCGCTTTTGCAATCGGTCTGTATATCAAAGAAGTCAGGTGTAAATACAAGGCCGCTGAATCAAAAGCGGCCGCTGACCAACAGATAAAACAGGCCGAGATACCAACCAGACCTCCTCGTGAAAGGCAGCGGAGCCCACGCAATGTTTCTGCTGAGCAACAAGCCCAACTAACAGAGCAAATAGACGATATTAGTCAGCGATGGGCGACTATGTCTGAGCCGGAGAGGAAAGCATTTAGGGCCAAAATGGCAGAAATACTTCAAGCCGGCCAGGCGGAAGGAAACAGAACATTTGAGACTTCCCCTCCTGAAGGAAGGGACAGATTTGCAGAAGAATTTATGGAGACAAAGAATAGATGGGAGGGTATGTCAGAGGAAGAAAAACAAAAGTTTAGGGAGAAAATTCGTGTAAGCTCTAACGCCGTAAGGCAAGGAAATGATTAAAGAGAGGTGAGTAAATTGAAACGAACAAGATTAACATTATCGGTAACAGTTGTTGTCGTGGCCATTGTTGTTTTTGGAGTTGGCTCTTACATCTTAAAGGTCAATCCCGCAGCGGCCGTTGAATCCCAGGCTAACTCTGAGCCAAACAAACCCGGTGAGGTCAAAAAACCGGCTGAACCAAAAGCGCCTGAAAAAGCCACAGAGGCCGAAAAGCCGGCTGAACCAAAAGCGCCTGAAAAAGACACAGAGGCCAAAAAACCTGCTGACTCGAATCAACCTGAAAGAGAACAGCCCCAGAGAGGACAGAGACCGGGCCGGGAAGGCGGGATGGGTGGATTTCAGTTGTCCCCTGAAGATAGAGCCGGAATGGAGGATATGAGGGCAAGATGGGAGAATGCAACTGACGAAGAAAGAGCAGAGCTCAGGACCCAAATGCAAGAAAGATTTGGCGGACGCGGACGGCGCAGCGACCGTGGACAGGGTGGCGAAAGAGGTCTCGGTGGCGAAGGAGGATTCGGCGGCCAACGAGGATTAGGTGGTGAAAGTGGATTTGGCAGCGAACGCAGACCGGGTGGTAGACGGCGACCAAGAGATCCAAACGACCCGAATGCTCCGGCCGAGCCGAACGAGCCGAGTGGACCGGTCGACCCGAACAAGATTATGGAAAATGTAAATCTTAAAGATGTGCAGATGAAGGACATTATCAAGACACTCGCCGAGTGGACCGACAAAGTGGTTATTCCGGCCGATGATGCAATGAATCAGAAAATAACCATATACTCCACGAAGAGGCTGCCGAGGACGCAGGCTATTGTGATGATTTACACAGCCTTGCGTGCAAAAGGAATTGTTGTCGAAGAAACCGACGGCGTGATTCAACTAAAATCTATTAAAGATGCAAAACTCGGCCCGGTCCCTACCGTACAGGCTGATTATGCTCTCGCAATGATTGAAAATAAAAAGCAGGTGGTCCAGAAATTCTTTCAGCTTGATAATTACGGCCCTGCTCAAATGGGCCAGGTCGTTCAGCCTTTGGTTGGCGACTACGGCTATGTCAGCGCTGATGAAACTACAGGCCAGCTATTGGTGATTGATACCGTTGAGAATCTGATGCGCATTGAGCGGATTATCGACCAGTTTGACGTGCCCGAAGCACAGCCGACCGTGACCAAGATCATCCCCGTTGAATTTGGTGATCCTTCCGAGATTGTTCAGATGTTGAAAATCCTGTTAGGTGAGTCCGAGGGATACAGCACTATGCGCGCTAATCGCTTTAGGGGTGAAAGGGACCGCGGCGGCGGCGGCAGCAGCAGCAGTTCCTCATCCTCGTCAAGACCAAGAACTCCCAGTCAAAGTGGATCATCCAGCGATTCCAAGGGAACGGCAACCTCGGTTGTGATTGGGTCGACAAGGGGGCCGGTCGTGCTTATCCCCGAGACAAGGCGCAAGTGGATAATTGCCAAGGCCTCGGCCGAAGACATGAAACAAATCGAAGAGTGGATAAAAAAACTTGACATGAAAGATCCAGTTGCATCGGATTATGAGGTAGTTCAACTCAGGTATGCCAATCCCATTGATATAGAGGACAGCGTTGAACGTGGGTTCAGGGACATGCCGGGGATGGAATTTTTGCCGAGCGTTCTTGTTGAGTCTGTGGATGAGACAAAACAGGTTGTGATCTTCGGTAGGAAGGACCTGCGCGACATGGTGAAGAAAATGATTGCGGAAATAGATGTTCCTCCCGGACTGTACGAGACAGGGCATTTCAAACTAAGATATGCCGACCCCGACCAAATCAAGGCAAATATAGACGCGCTGTACGAAGAAGGCATGCAAAGCAGCAGCAGAAGCTACGGCTACGGCGGCTATGGCGGCTACAATCCCTATTCTCGTTCGCGGAGCAGTTCATCAACCTCTCCTGAGAAGGTCAGGGTAATCTCATACGTTTCACTCAAGCAGGTAACGGTGATTGCATCACCTGAAAACCTACAAAAAATCGCAAAGCAGATAGAAGAATGGGACGCTCCCCTGGATGTAAATTCAGTCAAGCCGAGAATAATTGAGCTGCATAATACAGACCCCGTTCAGATGGCCGATCTGCTTGCGACACTTTTCAGCGAGACCTCTTCAAGCGGAAGTAGCAGAAGAGGATTTAATATTTTTGATCTTATGTACGGCCAAACAGAGGACAAGCAAAAAATTGTCGGGCCACTCTACGGCCAATTGACCTTTGAGTCTGTTCCGGGGACAAAGAAGATAATTGTGATAAGCAAGATTGCCGAGGCATACGATGTCGTTGAGCAATTGATCCGAGAGCTTGACAAAGCGGAGATGGGTGAAATTCCCAAAGTGGTAACCCTCAAGTACGCACAGCCGGAAGACCTCTCTGAGCGTCTAAATGCCATGTTCAACGAGGCGGGCACTACAGCAACAATTCAGCGTACCGACCAGGGATTGTCCGCTTACTCGATGGAAGCAGACAGTGGAACCAGCAGCTCCGGCCAAAGCGGCCAGAATACTACTACCAGCCAGGGCGAATATCGACCCTGGTGGACCACAGGACGCCAAAGTATCGATGAGGAGCCGATTAGCAATGTCATAGGAAGGATTCGTTTTGTTCCCGATCCTCGTACTAAATCCATCCTAATTCTTGCTCCGCCGGAGTTTATGGATAACATAGTGAAACTGATTGAAGACCTTGACATACCCGGCAAGCAGGTAATGATAAAGGCGGTCATTATGCAAATCGACCACAGTAATGTAACTTCCCTCGGCCTGCAGCTAAAAACGGGCTCATTTGACCAGAGTGAAAACGCAATTACTATCGAGAACAGCCTTCGGTATCTTGAAGAGCACGGC
>JAOUFU010000532.1 GCA_029858035.1 Phycisphaerae bacterium | reverse complement strand
GCTTGCAGTCGCCGAGCCGGAATTGTAACCATATACACCTGCCAAAAATAGCACAGGGCCGGGAGAATAAAACTCCCGGCCCTTTTTATTATAGAAAACGAGTGCTTGAAAAGACTCTATTCCAGAGACTATCGAATACACGGATTAGGTACTTATGAACTTTTAGCCTTTACCACTCTGCTTCGGCGTAAGGGCCGATATAGCCTTTCGGTATGGCTTTAGCGCGGGTTTTGATGATGGCTTCGGCGATGGCAATATCATTTTTTTGCGTAATTTTGATGTTCGAAGAGTCGGTTTCCACAATGGATACTTTGTGGCCAAGGGCCTCGACGAGCTGGGAATCGTCGCTAATTTTGCTTTTATCCAGATTCTTGAGGTTTTCGTATGCTTTTCTGAGCAGTGAGGCCTCAAAAACCTGCGGGGTCTGGGCCTCGTAAAGACCGGATCTATCCACGGTTTCTATTATTGCATTATCCCTGACCTTTTTTATAGTATCCGAGACGGGACAGGCCAGCATTGCTGCACCGGTTTTGGCGGCAGCGGCGAAACACTTATCGATCCACTCCTTTGTTACGCAGCATCGCACGGCATCGTGGACGGCAATAAGGTTTATTGTTTCTTTGATTAATTCCATCGCCTTTGTCACGGTGTCAAAGCGTTCGTCACCGCCGAGGCAGATTTGCACGTTGTAAAACTTTAGATTGGGGCCCCACTTGACTTCTACCAGCTCCTGGTCTTCGGGTGCGATGGCCAAGAGCACCTGTTTTACGTCGTCGCGGCTGGTGAAGAGTTCGACGCTTCGCAGAAAAGCGGCCCTGCCTGCCACGTCGACAAACGGCTTATTTCTCTTGCCGCCGAACCGGCTGCTGGCGCCCGCGGCACAGATTATTACTCCAATGTTTTTACTCATCGCGAAAGCTCTGCTCCGTTTTTTTCTTGTATTAGGTTGCTTATCCTCTGACTTAAAATTCGATTCCTCGCCTGGCGGGTGTGCCCTTGTCAAACGGATGCTTTATATTTTTCATTTCCGTGACCAAATCCGCCAGCGCTATTAGTTCCCGGCTCGCACCTCTGCCGGTCAGAACAATTTCCACAGCGGGGTCGCGTTTATCAATAATGTTTTTTATATCCCGGAGTTTGACCAGGTCTTTCGAAAGGCAAAATATAATCTCATCGAGTATAACACAATCGTACAACCTTTTCTGTGCGGTTTGGGCGATTTGCTCGAGGACCTCTTTAATTGCCTTTTTCATCTTCGAAACGGCGTTTTTGTCTTTGAAGGCTTTTGACATATCCCAGGGTATATCGAGAGCTTCAACCCTGATTTTTACATCGTCCGGCTGCAGTGCGAATCGCTCACCGATATTAAGCGAAGCCGGTTTTAAGAATTGATAAATGAGGACCTTGTTTCCCTGGCCCGCCGCGCGCAGGGCCAGGCCAAAGGCGGCGGTTGTTTTGCCCTTGCCGTCTCCGGTATAAATCTGGACGAGTCCTTTTTCGAGCATGGGAGTATATTAAGATTAAAATATGCAAATTAAAACTCAAAAATTGAGTAACCGTCCCGGATGAATATTCTTAATTTTGGCTATTTTATGCCATCACGAGCGAATCCCCTCATTCTTGCTTTCGCGAGAAAGCACAGGAACCGCGACAATTTAAGATTGCTTCGGCCCAGAGACTTCGCAATGACAAAGAAAAGCCGTTTTTTCCAAATCGAATCTTATAGTTGGCAGTCGAACTAAACGGCTTTTTAAAATGTGATATGTTTGTTGTTTAGTACTATAGTGTTTCTATTTCAGATAATGCCTCAATTTGAGTCTCGACTACTTCACGGACACGAGCTTCAAAGTCACTTTCAAGCTTTTCAAGTTTTTCCAATAACATTGTTTCAAGGTGAGACTGAAATTTATTTCTGGTTTTAGCTATCTTGGATTTGGTCAAAACTCCTTTGATCAACCAAGCAGGAGCTTCCCAAGTCTCGGCCATTTCTTTCGCTCTCTTGAAACCATATCTCAAAGATAGAACAGCGATCACGGCAGCAAGTATAGCTCCAAGAATCCATCCAACCGGACCAGAGGCGATTAAAGCCGTGCCAGCGCCACCACAAAGCGCTCCAACAATCAATGTGATGACCACAGTAGTAAGCCAACGAATTAATTTCAGAATTCCAGCATATAAATCTGGTACTAATGGCGTTCTTCCATCTATTTCCATTGACACTGCTGCTTCACGGTATACCCGATCATCGCCAATGCTTAGTCCGTACGTTGCAAACCATTCTACTACGAGCCTCGTAAGCTGGTCAGCCAAGCCGGTAGTTAGAATACTAATTCGCTCTTCCACAATCCTTCTCAAATCTGGTTCGAAAGCCTTAGCTTCGGAAGATATGCGATTCTTGAGTGAAGCAACAGAACCGCTACTTTCTCGAAATTCCATCAAAATGGGCTTAATTATTGCGTCAAAGAGGCTTGATGTTATTTCACCTACTAAAGCCGACGCTATAACTTCTGTTTTCTCTTTAATCCAAGGTCTTATCTTTTTCTCACAAAATATAGGCAGGTCATCTTTAAGGACCTGGCGGTCTTTTCTTAGTTTCTGCTTTAGTGCCGGCAGAATAGATAGGCCTTCCGAGATAACGGCATAAGGTCTATCACTCCGAGTAATGATAGATTGGTCGATGTGCAAGACCTCCGAGATGATATCAGATACAAAAGGCCATTGGCTACTACCTCCTGCAAGAATAACACGTTTTATATTGGCTATATCAATCCCTTTCTCTTCAAGTCCCCGAGTCAAACACCGCTTGAACCAATCGAGTAAATCAATCGTCTGCTCAGGTCGCATAAGTTTTGTAGATTCCTGGCCAATCTCGCGAAGGTAACCAGTAAACACAGAACTGGGAACATAATTAGCGGCCCGCTCTATGAATTCTTCCCACGTCATACCGCTCATGTTGCCGTACCGACCGATGAACTTGCCGACATGTTCGGTCCTGTCTCTTGCCATCGTTCGTGAAAACAGCTCTTTAGCCTCCCGGCACAAATAAGAGTGAACATAATAGGTATCGCCGTTTTGTTTCATTTCCGTGAGAGCAGAAGGGTTTTGATTCAAGAACCATC
>JAOUFU010000072.1 GCA_029858035.1 Phycisphaerae bacterium | reverse complement strand
CGACACAAGGAAGGGCCTCGATCCGGATTCGGCAGGTTCTACCCGACACCAGCGATACGACCGTCGTTGAAGGAACGTTCACTACTCAGGAACGAATGGAGATGGCGAGGAACGACTTAGTGTGGTTCCGACTTAATCTGGCTTGCGGTGACATTAATCTTTACGCTCACCTGGAAAAAGATTCGGCGATGGCTGCCGGTGAGTGGCGTTTCCGCACGGTTGCACAGAAAGTGCTTGAAACCAGAGTCTCACACCTGCGCAATGCCGAAGGGGTACCCATCGCCGATGTACCTTTCGAGATCATACCACTTTTGAGCAGTCCTTACGACCTGTATTCATTGGCGGTAATGGCAGTGAGGATTCTTCTTGTCGACAACACTAATAGCCTGCCTATAACTCTTGATGAGACGTTGAGCCTGCTTCACCACATTAAAACAGAGAATGACGTATCTGCCGGCTTAGAACAGCGGATAAGCGAAGTGTTCAAGAGTGATCAACGATGGCGCCAGGCACTGGGGCCGCACCACTTGACATTCGAGGAGATGACACCGGACGAGGCCTTTAGTCTTATTCCTTCTGAATTATGGTTGACAACACTGGCTACAATCCTGCGGATGTTTCCGGGGCCGGGTCCCTACAGTGAGTGCAGGGACTACGGTGATGCCCCACAAGGCGGGCTCCATAAGGTCTTTGAAAAAACGATGAGTAATTTGGACAAACTCATATTAAGAACCCGCAGTTTCATCATCGCAGACTGGAAATCCAACCAGGAAATCACTTCTGTCATCCGGAAGTTTCTTGTTTAGGTTTTCATAGCGTGAGGAGTACAAACTAAGTACCATTCTTAGTAAAGTAAACAAACGTTGCGAAAATAATTTGAAGAATGAAGGGAGTTGCTAATGAACACAGTACTGTGGAAACACAAAATGTTTGGGTTTCTTGTGGTTGGTCTGATCGCAGCAGGATGTAATGGGATTCCAAGAAATCGGTCTATTAGTCTTACAGCAACTGAGGATATTTGTAAAAAATCGGTAGAGGTCCACCTTGTTGGTGTCAACAGGTCCGAGAAGGAACAGTGGGAAAAGGTGTCAATGACCGAATACTGGCAACCAAAAAACCCGCTGAGGGACAGCGCTAAGGAGTATACACACGTGTTCCACTTCGGACAAGAGCCTTGTGAAAAAAAACTAAGCATAAAAGACCCGATCCAGACGGTATGGAAGAAGAAACGGAAAGCCGGATACTTATTTATTCTGGCGGACCTACCCGGAATATTTCCAGATATGGATGGTAACGCTGATTCGAGGCGCCTGCAGATACCGGCTCCAAACTCAAAATGCTGGGAGCTTTTACAAACCGAAATCAAGCTTGAGATCGATAGCAGTAAAATCGTATCTTTGACCGTCCCAAAACCAGAATGTGAATAACACTTCACCCTATTGGGTTAGCATAAGGCAGTGGGCTAATGGCAACTTTTGGCCGTTTTGAGACCGTCCATGAAATCCATCGGACAGGATATACTACAGTCTATTCTGGCCGGTCCCCGGAAAGCACTGAAGATAAGTTTGCCGTTAAGGTGTTCCAGCCACCCGCCCTATTACTTGATGGCGGGCAGGCAAAAGCCGAAATAGGCCTGTTTCTCAAAAGCACCGGATTGCAGCAAAAAGTTGTCACCGGTGGCGCGCAACACTGGGCACCGATTCTCCAACATGGCTCAAGCCCTCGGGAAGCATTCTATGTCACCGAGAAGTACGAGTATTCACTGCAACATCTCATTGATGTACGTCTCAAGCTTAACAGTAAGGTCCTCGTTACCATTGTAGAATCAGTTGCTAAGGGCCTGATTGAATTACAAGAATTGTGTGGACGGCCCCATGGAAACCTCAAGGCCCCAAATGTTCTAATTGGCGGAATTGGAGATATTTCGCAGAAAAAAATTGTTTTGTGTGATCCGTTGCCGGACGTGCATATCGACACTGATGTGCATAGAGACAACGACCTGCGGGCTATCGCAGGGCTAATCTATCAGCTTGTAGTACACCAACAACCGCCCCGTGTGGATGGTTGGCAGGCACCTGACTCAAAAGAATGGCTAATCCTCGGAAAACAAGCAACCACCTGGAGAAACCTGTGCAATCGGTTGTTGAATGCACACGTGAAGCCAGGTACGATAACTATTGAAATCCTCCTTGAGGAACTGGCTCAATTAAAAAAAACAAAACCGGTTCTCTCATATCCCCGGCTCATTGCAGCAGGTTTCGCACTTATTGCCTGTGCCGTTACTTTGTTTATATTTTTTCGACCCGCTCCCGCAGAACCGGAAAAATGGAAGCGGCTATGCGACGAGTATTTTGCTTGGATGGGCGACCTATACCAGGAGTTGGGAGGACGGAAAATTGAAAACAATGACACAGCGAATAAATGGCGGAAAAACGAAGAGCTTGGAAAGCAGGTGAAAAACATTGAAAAGGCGGGATACCCATTTAAGTGGTATAAACCAGAAGAGGATCGTGAGAGTATAGAGAACAATCCTAAATCCAAGGATGTTACGGATGAAGCACTTGGAGCCATTGAAGATATCAAAAACTTCTTCGATGCCGATTCGAACAGTCCCTGGCCCCTGCTGTTGGAGATGCGTGCAGATGCGAACAGTTTCGAAGAGCACGGCTGGAAAAAACCTGCCGCATATCTTGCATCCCTTGTGTCTTCAGTCAGGCCGGAACCAAATCAGCCGATTGCCGAGAACGTTAACAAGATCCTTGGCCTCACTGATGCAAATACCCTCGAAAAGATTGAATCCTCTCAAAAACAGATTACAACAGACCAAAAAACAATCCAAAACTTAAATGACCCGATACTCAGCAAGTTTAATGATGAGTTTGTTAACCGAACAGTTGATTCAATTGCGGACCAGGACGGTGGAGATGACCTAAGCAGGCTGCAGAATAGACTTGAAGAAATAGAAGTTTTGGGCCGGAAACTTGCTGACTTTGTCTCGGATCCCAACTGGCCGCAGGAATTCCGTGTCGATCTCCTTACCGTTGACCAAAGTCCTCTCTACAACAAACCCACTCTCACGAAAGAAGATTTCGAGCACTGGCTTCGGGAGGTCATGCGTTATAAGAAACTGGATCCTGACCCACGAGAAGACATCGATGAGGCTATGGAGAAGCTTCGGAAAAACATCAAAATTGCAAAAGACTTTCAACCGGAAAAAGCCAACATGCTGGATGAAAAGCTAAAACAAGAAATAAAAAATATTGAAGAAATCCGGAAGAAACCCGGCATAACAAAATATCAAAATGAGATCAAAAAAATGACAGTTGATTGTCTTGATACGCTCAGAAACCTTAACATACAAGCTTTGGCCCTCATCGTAGATCCAATCGAATGGTGGGAGGAGATTGAAAAAACATCTAAAATTACAAACTCTAATACGATCAATACAGAATGGCGCCGCCGCCGCGACTTGGAGCTGGGAAAATACAAAAAGTCGGATTTTGACAGGAAGCAGAATATTGAGACTTTTATCTCTCTAAAGGAAAAAATCGAACAAACCAGTGGCAGACTCGAAAACCTAAACAAAACACTCCCTCCTAATATCACGGTCACGCTGACACAAACGGATTGGAACACACAGCTTAGTGATCTTTATGAAAACAAAAGAGAAGAACTTCTCAGCAGGATTATCGGCGAAATGGCCCGGTTAGCTGATATACTTGATCCTAACTCATCCGAGTTTAAGAATGAATGGAGAAAAGAGTTATCTGATCTCAATGATTGGCAGAACAAATCAGGTCAACTTATAACCGCGTTTAACGAAATCGAGGACAGACTGGATGCTTGCTATCTTCTTGATGACAAAATCCTGGGCTCATTGTGGAAAACATGGAAAGGCGATAACATCCTTGAAGAACCGCGAATTAAGAGCGCGCTTGAAGAACTAACACAAAGGCTCACAGACCTGGAAAAAATCGGCAGCTCTGTCGATAAAGACTGGCTTTTAGATATATCACTTGCCTCCAATTCGCAAACAGAGGCAGTGTATTCCGCCTGGGTAAAACTCGGGTCTGTTTCTGCACCGCCGTGGCCAAACGATTTTGAAGACGTGAACAATGACAGGGCTATTCGCGTTACTCTAAAAACAAAATTTGAAACGATTAAACTCATAGATGAGATACACAGGGATTCTTTGCTTACTGTGCTTGCCGGCACCGGGCTTGAACGTGAAATGACGTTTATTGAAAAGAACCGCTCAGGAGACGAGGCCCTTGCCAAATTCGGCGAATTCGCCACCGAAGAAAAAAAACGAGCCAAGTTGACCGAACTTGAGGAACTCGAAGGTCTTGCCGGGGATCTTGCGGACTTTGTGTCAAGCGAAGACTGGCAAAAAGATAAAATCGAAAAAAACCTTCTCCGGGAAAAAAGCCCGCTCTATAAAAAAGCTACTTTGACAAAGACCGACTTTGAAGATTGGCCGGAGGAAGCTAAACTCTATCGCAAGTTGGATAATGACCCACGTGACGACCCTAACTATACCTGGAATGCGAAAATCGACAAACTTGAGCAGGATATAAATAAAGAGCTTGCTCGCAAGCCAACCGGAGAATATTTGGACAAGCTCCAAAGCCTTAAGAGTCAGTTTGACGATGTCGTACCGGAAATCAAGGGCATGCGTGGTTTGCCGGCTATTAAGAGACACAAAGACGATATTGATAAATGCAGGGATTATTGGGGAAAGCTAATAGAAATTGAGAAACAACTTAAACCTGATTTCTGCAACCGTATAGACCTTTCGAATAACGAGCAAGTGATTTTCTCTCCGAATATAAGCCTAAACGCTCTTTTTGAGCCCGTAATCAAAAAAGATACCGACAAATTTGAGCCCTTAACTATTAATAGTTGGGACAGATTCAGAACCTCCAATACTCTTAGAACGGAGTTTTTCTACGAAACCGAAGGCAATGATAGCCAAAACATAGGCTGGCCCAAATTTATCAGGTCAACTTCTGAAAGGGACCCAAGCGTTATATTCAGGTTCGTCCCGGCCGGTCCCGGCAATCTCCAGCCGTTTTACATGGCTATACACGAAATAACAAATGCACAATACAAGCTGTTTCTCGAAAAAATAACAGCGAAAGCAATCCGAAATGTACGAGAGTGGAAATTCCTGGATCAAAAAAACAATGATCTTGAGCTTGTATCTGCTCGTAGACGTGAAGATCCGTCTCGCGCTTGTAAGACAGAATGGGATGGCACGAGTTTCATAGTCACGCAAGGATATGAGAACTTTCCTGTGACGTGGGTGACATACGATGGAGCTAAAGAATATGCTAAATGGTCTGGAGGACAATTGCCCACAGCTTTACAGCACCAATACGCGTGCAGCGCAGGCACAAATACTACCTATCCCTGGGGGAATGATCCATGCCGGATTCCAAGCTATGCACACGTAGCAGGAGCCTATTTGAAAGAAGCAGCAGATAAGTATAACAATAGCCTGACAAATCCTGACGATCCAAACACTCTAATCGCTGAAAAGCGGCCTGCCCCTGTAGGAGCAATAAAACACCAAGCTGATTTCACTCCACAGATAACTCCGATTGACCTGAATAAATTCCCCTTAGTTCATGGGGAAAAAGTTTATGGCTCGGCCTGGCCAATTACCCATGCTGATAAACCAAACGCCTGGGACCTGTATGATATGATTGGGAACGTCTGGGAATGGTGCCAGGATGACACCCATTCCGTTATCTGTGGTGGTTCCTGTTTGGCCACGCGAGATGATATACCTCTGGAAGACTGGTCCAATTACAGCGCAGAATTCAATAAAACAGAGTGCGACGTTGGATTCCGCGTCATTGTCCTCGCACCTGCCAAGTGAACAAACTCCGAAGGTGCGCATCAAAATGAGCACAAAACTTGTATGGTTCCGGCAAAAGCCGGCTATACCCTGAGTCTTAAGAGCACTGCCTCACAGTTTCCAGTACCTTTAACTACCCACCCGATCCTTCAACTTGTATTTCAACGTAAGCAACACTTGACTCGTGTAAAACACCTGCATCCAATTGTGGTATGACAAACTTATCCATAACAAGCCCGACAGATCTTTCATGGTTCCAGCCGGCCATAGTTTTCAGAACATCTTCGTACTCCATAAGAGCAGCAATCCATAGTTTGGCTTGTGAAACTTCAATTCCTTGAGCAATCAAAACCTCCTGTTCCGGAGTTATCGGCCGGTTCTCATCCTGCCAGATTCCGAACACTATTTTGTCGAGCGCCGCAACTATATTCTTGTCCTGAAGGATCGTCACCAATCTGTGAAGCCTCCGGGCTGCCTTATCAAGATTCAGGTCGGTATTAAGTGACGGTGGATAAGCCCTGGCCAATTCCGGTTTGTTCCCTAACCCCAGCTCCTCTGTGTCTTCTTGTTCGATCTCCACCTCGCCCTGATCTTCCGGTTCCAAAGGCTTGGGAACCGACAGCGGAACAGAGTCGCTCAAACTCAGAACTTTGGCTATCAAACTCAGCACTTGTCGTCCACGCAAAACATACGTTCCGTAGAAAAATCCATTGGCAATCTTGTCGGGATCGTCCGCGCGGGGCAGCCTGAATACCCCTCCTTGATCGGCACCTTGTGCCATTTGTAAGTCTTCGCTCACTCGAGACACAACCTCAAGTCTCTTAACGTTGTCTGGCCTGACCACTGCCAGTGAATTCTCGAAGGCACTTGTAAACGTTACTGTATCCCGAGCATCGATCACAAGCGTCCCGATTCCTGCCGTATTATCAATTGATACAGATCCGGAGCCCATCTCTACGTCGGTACCAGGCATGGGAAAGCTACTAAGATAGATCGCAATGTCAATTGGATCGCCGTCCAGCTGAAACCCGACGCTTAAACGGTCATCAAAAGTAAGTGGATCATAGGCTCCATTGGCAGTCAAAATGGCGTCTGGGCCCAACTTTAATTCCTGTGACATAGCCCAGATAACAATCGCAGCCTTTTCTGATGGTGCAAGGTACCCGGGTGTATCAACCCCTATGCCCGCGCTTGCATCGGAATATCCGGTTATGGCAACATTGAGCGTATCATCGGCCCCACCAGGTGTATATATTTTACCGTTATTTGCGATAAGAGATACACCTCCACCATCCGAATCAAGAGGATTTGAGTCTGCATTTACGATGCCGTCGACAATCAAGTCACCATTCGTCGAATGTACAGAAATGTTACCCGTAGCAGATTGTAACGCTTTCGTAGTTATATCACCAGGGCCTTCAAGCGTAATACCACTGTTGGCAGTTGCCATTATCGATTTCCACGAATCCGCCGTCGTCGATGTAACTGAGCCACTTGTGCTGTTTGCAACAAGATCAGTATCCTCGTCGTTGGTTACAGAGAAGTTAACCATGTCAATCGCATCATTCTGAGTCAGTGTGAGAGTTTTGTTGTCAGCCTGCATAGTGATAAGCCCGGCAGTTATTGCTCCACCTGTTGCCTCAACTTTCAGATCACCTTCAGCCGTTAAAGTCTTACCTGCACCCATTTTCAAGTCATTGCCAGCCTTAAGCGTCGTACCATCTGCCACAGTAGCATTGCTGTTCAATTCGATGTCTACAGTCGTGGTAACATCATCATCTATGTCAACATTCAGGGCGTCAACCTCCAAACCGCTCAACGGAGTGGTATCACCGACCATGTCGCCAAACGTTGCCGTACCGCCTGTGCCGGCGTTCACCGTCAACTTGAAGTCTTCGTCAACCTTACCGCCAAGAGTAACGCTGGCCCCGGCTGGAACCGCACCAGAGTTAGTAGTATCAAGAGTTACGTCAGCTCCCAGGCCTATATCACCGTCGAAGTCAATCGTATCACCGGTAGTGGTGATCGAATCATCCAGGTCTACACCGCCAGATGAATCCTGGTCAAATGAACCGTCAAGGCTCATAGGACCGCTTATTGTCAAAAGACCTGTGTTGCTTATAGTTACTGTTCCGCCGTTGGTTGTAGCTACCGTGTTGTCAAATGTAACATAACCACCGGCATCGATGTCGATTCCCTCGTCGTCAACCTCAACCGTATTGTCGAAGTCAACGTTCAGGGCGTCAACCTCTAAACCGCTTAACGGGGTGGTATCACCGACCATGTCGCCAAACGTTGCCGTACCGCCTGTGCCGGCGTTCACCGTCAACTTATGATTACCATCAATGGTTGAATTAAACATAATGGCCTTGTTATTTGATGTGAGCGTCACGTCACCTGCGAGCGCCACCGCTCCGTCGAACTGGAAGGCTGGATCTACAACTGTACTTGCTGAAAAGAGACCGGACAGACCTGTGGTTGTGCCACCGTTAGAAGCTAAGCTTGTCATAGTGGCCGTACCGCTAGGAACGCTAAGCGTTAGGCTCTTATCCACAGTAACATTCTCGGTGTAAGTACCTGCTTCAGCTCGCAGGTCGTCGTCTGAAGATGCATCATCAATTCCAGCCTGAATCGACGCATAAAACACACCTCCTACCGTTGTGTTCTCGACCGGAGCAAATAGCGAGCCGGTCGGCTGGAAACCATTGTCTGGATTACCATCGTCTCCGCCACTATCGAGCCACCGCACATAGTCAACGGTATCGGCCACCGCCTCGCTAATCCCGACTCCCTGAGACACAACGTTATATGTATTGCTTGCTATCTTCGGGCCGTCGGATGAACCCCACCAGTTGCTCTCTGCATCCAGCACCGTGCCGTTTGTAAGATCGTTCTTTACGCCATACGTGTTACCGCTGAGATCGTTGTTGTTAACGTGGATATTATCTGCTAGAACATGAGTACCAGGTCCTGCAAACGGGTCGTACAGACGGATGGCATTTGTTCCACCGGTCACCGTGTTATTGCGAACTGTAATGCTGGTAATGTCTCCATCCGGGCCGCCGCTCGCTTTGTATTCCCCGAAGCGAAGACCATTTGTACAGCCGGTAATCACATTCTCTTCAATAAACACTCCGGAAACACCCTCACCGTGGAACACGCTAACACCACTGCCATACCCTGTAATCTCGTTTCGGCTTATAGTTGAATCGATGAGTCCTGAGAATTGGATGGCATATCCCGTACCACTACTCGATGAGAAAGCATTGTCCGAGACTGTCGTGTCGGAAACGAGCGGACCCCAAATGGATCCGTCACTGCCATCAGCCGTGAATGTGTTGTTGATGATATCCAAACCGCTCGCCCCAGCGGCGCCCACGCTGACACCCATCGAGGCATTGCCGGTAGTATCAATAGCATTCCAGGATATTTCCACGTTAGAAGGAGCATTTTCCAACTGGATATCAAATGTAGTTGCCCCTCCACCTGTAATCTCAAAGCCATCCGAGGCCCCGCCTCCCAGTACAAAGCCGCTTCCGCCGGAACCTATATTGATACCAACACCGTCCACGAGCTGGATAGTCGTGTTGTCCCTGCCGTTAACTGACTGCAGCGTCAGGCCAGACTTGTTCACGGTAAGGTCTTCCGTGTAAGTACCATCTGAAACCGTAACAGTCGCACCCGTAGCGGCTACATCAATCCCATTTTGAATTAATCCTGTCGAAGCAACATTTATCTCAGTGCCGTCACCGGTTAGGGTCTGGTTGGAACCAAGGATTATCTTCTTATTCAGGTTGATAGTCAAATCATTACCGGCGTTGTCGTCTTTAAAGTTGAGTGTGTGGTCATTGGTCTGGGCGCTCGAATCAATCTCTGCATTGACGTTGATTGTATTATCTGCACCGACATCAACAACCGCTGTCGTATCAAGCGATCCAACAATAGTACTTGCTGCACCTGAATCGATATCGAAAGTGGCGGGGTCAAACAGAATGTGTCCACCTTCGCCCCGAGCCGTGACCACACCATCCAGTTCAAGGTTGTCAGCGTAAATCAGAACCTCGCCTCCATCTCCTGCGCCCGCGGCATCAGCATGAATAACGCTATCGGCAGCAAGCGTAACGTTACCTCCATCAATAGTGACCGACCCGCCGTTGTCACCGGAGGCTTCAATTGTCCCGGAATTAGTGATTTGTCCACCATCAGCGGTAAGTTCCACCTGTCCGCCATCGCCAGTCTCAACCGAAGTTGAAAGTGAGCCGACATTTGAAATTGCCTGCGAATAAATGTCCCCCGCTGCAGCCAGGGCTATTATGCCGCCGGCAGCATCCACCGTACCCTCGTTTAGAACACCTGAACCTTCAACAGGTTCGGCCGATTCCGGCAAAGATGGCCCATCTATCTCCAAAACGATATCAGAGCCCGGCTCGCCGAGGAATACTCTGTCCCCGGATGCCATCACGACATATCCGGCAGGACAGCTTATGCTGCCGGAGTTAGCAACCTGTTTACCAATGAGATAAACCCTTTCTGCCGTGATATCGCCGCTATTTATTACGGAGCCATCCCCTCCAACAAAATTATATCGTCCATTTATAAAATCAGAGTTTGATATATTCAGTCCTGATGCAACCAACTGGTTGACATTGATCCTCGCCCCGGCACCGATGTAAACACCAGCGGGATTAACGAAGAAAACCCTGCCGTTGGCCAGTAGCGTCCCGTTAATATTTGTCGGATTTGCCGACAGTATCCTGTTCAGCACGGATGCACTGGTGCCTGGCTGGATAAACTGGACAGTCTCCGGGCGCGCAATATCAAAACTGCTATAGTTGATGATTGATTTGTCGGAAGCTGTTATAGTGGTATTGTAACCGCTTTGCTGGAATGAAACCTGCCCATTCACCACCTGTGCACCTTCCGGTCCGGCCAGTGCAACCGAAAGTGACGTGTTGAAAAACATACAGCACGTTAAAAAGCATGCGATGGCCTGCCTAAAATAAAGTCTTTTTGAAAATTTTCTTAAGAGTCTCATGTTATCTCCTCCTTATTTGGAGTGACTATAAAATTAATTGTTCCATATCCATCCAATTACATGTCCATCCCAGTTAAGGTTATTAAGCAAAAACCTTAGAATCGGTACCTACAGATCAAACTTAATCGGCCGTCACCTCTATCCGTTTCGGTGGTTCCCCGAAGTGCCCAGCCGTAATATATGCCTGCATTAAAATTAACCTCAAGCTCGACAATCATACCCACGCCTATAGAGCAGAGTTCTTGAATTTCCTCCTCGCCCACGACAGGATTTTTTATCTTAGCTCGGCCATAATCAATAAAAGCTAACGGTGCTAATTTCCTCAGCCAGGGTTTCTCAACTTGTGCTTCCTCTGACCCGGTTTCTTGGCCCTCCATAGACTCACTATGCTTCACCAGGTCAAATTCATATTGACCGGAAATAAGTATACCGCCGTCGGCAACAATTCCGTCCTCGTCGTAGCCTCTCACCGAGTACAATCCTCCAAAGGTAGTCATCTTTGCCGGAACCAATCTCTCATCAGAGGTTATCCATCGGAAGGAACCGACAAATCGATTAACCTTGTTCCTGTCTAGATACTGGCTGTGTGTAGCAGAGGTGGTATAAAGGGTAAAATCAGGGTCTGCGTCCAGACGCGCTAACGCAAAGTCATCCCTGCCGGAGCCTCCCATACTCTCTTGCCTGATAAATGACAGAGAAGAATTTGACATATCATCTGAACGATGGATATTAATCCCCACTCCCCACAGATCCATATCAACATCGCTTTCTAATCCCAATGAGGGTGTAACTTTGCTTCTTTCGTGGCTCAACGAACCAGTGATATCAAAAAACCAGTCATTCATTTGAAAAACGTTGTAATTCAACATGCTGCCGTAGAATGAGCCATTACCAAGGAAATTTATCCCCGCCGACGCCGGTATATCAAACTGGCTATATCCACTATAAAGGTTAAGACGCAACCGAGGGGTGAAAACCGGAAAGTTATAACTACCGAACAGTGCGTATTCGTCTTCAAAACCTTTCTCCAAAGGAGCCTGGTACATGACGGAAAATCTGTCGTCTATACCAGTAAGATTAGTATTGATGACACCGACTCTTGGTGACCATTGCCTGTCCTTGGTGCCTGCGTTATCTGCCTGAAGGTACCAATGCCAGGGATTTGCCTCATAAACATCGTATCCTAAATTAAGAGCATCAGGTTCAGCGCTTCTTGAGACAACCGCAGATATATACCTGTCAGGATTGAGATTGAGCAGCCTTACAAAATCATCCAGCTCCTTCTTTCGGATTACCTCCCCCTGCTTTATCGGTGACCAGGACTTAAGTACGGATTCTTTCAAATATACTTCGTTCGGCTCCTGACGGCTAAAATCGTATCTTGCCACTGTAATCTCGGATACCTTGCCTTCAAGAACCTCTACAGGTAAGATTTTGTCTACAAGCTTACCTTCAGTGACCGCTGTTTTGGGAACGTATACATAAATACCGATATACCCTTTCTCTCGGTACATTGACAGCACATAGTTCGTTAAACCTTGTATGGTCTTTAGAGAAACTTCATGTTCACGCCCACGACCAATTATTATCTCATTTAACGCTCGAAAATCATAAACATCCTTAACAACTTTCTCGCCGGTATTCGGATCTTTCTTGTCCTCACCAGTAGCAGGGTCTTTCTCGTAGATCTTGTAAATTAAAGGAAGCTTTTCCAGCAACTTTGCCGTTGACACTAAGTTGTTACCGCTTATCCGCAGTTCCTTAACAACAAAACGTGGACTCGCATCCTCCGGGAAAAACAACTTAGCTAAAGATTCTTTACCCTCCAGATTTTCCCTCAATTGTCCTATTAGCTTTTCCAGATCCGCCTTCTCAGTTTCTATATCAGTTTCCGCAATTCCCATAGATGTGAGAAAAAGAACGAACACAAATGTTACAAAGACCGACCATTTTGGCAAGTTCATGTTTATCCTCCATAAAGAAACAGAAGCTTCTACCATATCTTTAAATAGCAGATGGTTAGTAAGCAAATGATAACGCTGTACACCGGTTCAGCATCGGATCCTCTACAATCTTTATGATTTATCAGACTAAAATGAGAAGAAAAAGCTATAGTATCACTAACCTCCCTAAATGACTGAACATAATCTGACCTCCCTGCCCAGAAACAATATTATCCCATAAAATACTGTCTTTGTAAAGACAAAAATTGAGAAAATCATCCACTTTTTTTGCTTAGGTCTCCATGTTGCTAAATACACTTATTCAAGTCTTCTAACAGCTCAGAGCATGACCATATTATTGGTTCGCCTTCAGACAGGCAA
>JAOUFU010000531.1 GCA_029858035.1 Phycisphaerae bacterium | reverse complement strand
AAACAGGCAGCACCAAAAAAAAGGCCGAAATCCTGGTCAACACCATTACAAAACCGAGCAGTTTTTCGATGAGCAGAGACATAAATCAGTGCCCGACATTTTGAATATGGCTAAATACTTCGGTCGTGAATCTGAGTATCAACTGGAGCATCCAACTGCCGCAAATCAGCGTGACTAAACCAACAGCCAGGAGCTTGGGGACTATCGTTAAAGTCATATCACGTATGGAAGTAACCGCCTGTAACAGTGTCACCACCACACCGACCACTATGCAGGTAATCAAAATGGGAGCGGCTAAAAGCAAGGCCGTCTCGAGAGTTTGTCGACCCAGGTAAAGGGCGAAATTACTATCCATTTAATAAACCTCTGCAATAACCGGTAAATGGTCACGAATTACCGGCCCTTTATCTGAAACCCAAGGTAAGATTCTTCGCAAGCAATCCCCACCCGTCAACAAGAATGAATAATATCAGCTTGAAAGGCAGCGAAATCATCATAGGCGGCAGCATCATCATCCCGGCACTGAGCAGGACACTGGCGATAACCATATCTATCAACAAAAACGGAATAAACAAAAGGCAGCCTATCTCAAACGCGGTGCGAAATTCACTGATAATAAACGCCGGGATTACTATATGCATTCCGATATCCATTGGACCGGCAGGAGGCTCTATCCTGGCCATCTGCACAAAAAGGGCCAAATCAGATTCCCGGCTCTGGCGAAGCATAAATTCCTTGATACAATAACTGCCTTTGGCTGCGGCTGTCTTCAGATCAATCTGGTCTGCGATATACGGCTGAATTGCATTCGTGTTGATCCTGGCAAACGTAGGAGCCATCGTGTACAGCGTCAGAAACAAGGCCAGACCTATGATCGCAATAGTGGGAGGTATGGTTTGCGTGGTCAAAGCGCGACGAACAAAGGCCAAAACAATAACTATCCTCGTGAACGATGTCATCATCACGAGAAGACTCGGCAAAATCGCCAGAACGGTAAAAATGATTACAAGCTTGACAGGTGTCGACCAATTTTTCTCTTCACCCTCGCTCGTGGTTGCCTTATCTATAACCGTCATCAAATCGCTGATGCTTGGCACCCCGGCAACAGACGTACCTTCTGCGGAAGTATTATCAGGCATAGTTGGCATTGGTATTTGAGGGAACTTTTTAACATCCCTGCCAAATGAGAAACGTGCCGGTGACAAAATAACAAACAGCAGAAAAGACATTCTAATAAGCTTGCCAGCCATTTATGACCTCACAGGATCTATTTCTTGCTTTGGTAAATCCGCCAGCGCATCCGTTACGTCAGCCAACTTTGTGATATTTTCACCCGTACTACCTAAAAGAAGACATTGATTACCTATTTTGAGCAAATGCAGCGTTTTTCTTGGTCCGATGTGGATTGTTTCGACGATTCGAACCTCTTTGCCCGGCAGATTAGTAATCCTTGGCAGAAGCTTTCTTGAGGTGTAAATCGCCGCTGCGCCCAGGGCAACGACGAGCAAAACCGAAAGCATCATTTTATAAAACAGCTCTTTATTGCCGGAGCTATTACCTGGTGTTTTAGAAAAATTGGGGTCACCTGCGAACAGTGAGCCGGCCATGAATTTCGAACCTTGACTTTCGGCTTTCGGCTTTTCTGGTTCCTGTCCATTAGTCGCCGATTGAGCCGAGCAGACCACAAGCATAGCGCCGACTATCACAGCCGTTACCAGAAATGCAACTAATTGTTTTTTATATGCCCTCACGCGATAAAGCATACCAAATATAATTTTTCGTTTACCATTTCACAAACCACCGAAGGGCGGACAAAATTTGGCCCTTTATGCTTATTTGGTGTGCAAATGCCGTGCCGAAATGCCGAAATGGGTGTTATTGCATCATCATCAGCGATTTTGACGCGGAAATTGGCGGATAATCGGTCAAATTGTAGAAAAACTTGACAACTACACAGCTTCCCACAAATCAATCGGCAGCCTTCAGGACTGCGATTAAGATATGTGTCTTTTTGGAAATCGGGCTGTTTTGCCCTACCCAGTCGCCGCCGGGGCCCGCTCCCCACGAATAAACGGGCCAATTTGACGCCGAAGGCAAGGTATCTTTCAGGAAGTCCGCCGTTGCCTGTGCCCGCCTCGCTGATAGTATCCACTGCTGTTTCTCAGTTGCCTCATCATTGTCTAAACCGAGAACGTAAAGTTTAACGGCCTCAGAACCAAGGCCTTGCTGCAAATCCAGGCACAATTCGGTCAGGAACTGCTTCGCCTGCTCATTCAAAGCAGCCCGGCCCGGTGGAAAACGCATGTTGGTCAATGCAAAATTGGTATTTCCGGCGACTATCTGCGAAGGTATGGTTGTCATCGACTGGGTGAGCTTCTTAAAAATCCGGCGAGTCTTCTCCCGGTTCGCGTCGATACTTCTGCGAGCAAATGTCTCATCGGGATCCGGCGTGTAGTATTTGAGTTTGACCAAGCCGAGGTCAGGCATTTCTTTTCTTCCAAAAAGCACTCCGAGGCCGATATATCTGATTGATTTAATAAAGCTGTCTCGTCCCTTATTAAAAAGGGCAGGATCCTGTACCTCGGCCATAGTCAGCAGCATGACAAAGAAAGTCAGCAGCAGCGTTACCATATCCGAAAATGTAACGATATACCCTGGTACTTTTGGCGCACTTTCCACAGATGCCCGGCGTTTCCTACTCAATTGTAAATACTCCGTTCCAATAGAACAATCTCAATTGTTCGTTCAAGCCCCGCAGCTACCTGTCCACTGTCAAAACTTTCTTTAGGTATAGTGCTCGCAGCAGAGATACTGAACCGTTTTTTTTCAAGGCCCTGTGTCTCAGTGAGATACTCCAACACCGCCCACGCGCGGACCAAGCCAAACTGGACACTGTCCTCATCGCCTGGTCCATTTTCGCTGATAACTACGCGGTTAGGCACCTCCTTTAAGAACGATGCCATTGTTGACATGATATCCCGACCTTCGGAAGAAACAGCCGCACCTTTACCCCAGAAAACCTTTTTGGATGAGACAATGAAAACCTTCCGATTTTGAAAGTCATCGGGCTCCGTTTCTTCCAACAGACCATCCTTTTTATCTCTCTTCAAGGTCATTTTTTCACTACC
>JAOUFU010000071.1 GCA_029858035.1 Phycisphaerae bacterium | reverse complement strand
ATACGGGACCGGACCAGCTCCCTTATCAGTGGCGGTGGGTAATGGATTACTCGGGTGGACAGTTGACCGACTGGGGGGCGCACCTGTTGGACGGCGCCCAATGGGGCAACGACAGCGAATACACCGGGCCCGTAGAGGTCGAGGGCAAGGGCGTGTTCTGCGAAGGAGGGTTGTATGACACAGCGAAGGAATACAGAATCGAATACACATACGCGGATGGTGTGAAGATGATCGTCAAGTCGGGCAATCCGAGTCTGCGATTCGAGGGCAGTGACGGGTGGATCGGCAACATCGGCTGGAGAGCACCATTGCAGGCGAGTTCAAAATCTATACTGGATTCGGTAATTGGTCCTAATGAAATTCATCTGTATACGTGCCGGGCCGGCGAACAACGTAATTTCCTCGATTGTGTTAAATCGCGCAAGGAATGCTATTTCCCGCCGGAGATTGGCCAGCGATGCTTTACGATTGCACATATCGGGAATATTTCCATGCTGCTGGGCAGGAAACTTCGATGGGACCCGGAGAAAGAAAAATTCATCAACGACGAGCAAGCGAATAGAATGCTGTCCCGGTCGATGCGGAGTCCGTGGCACTTATGAAATGATTATTGATACATTATCATTGGAAAAGGAAGAATTATGAAAGCTCGAGTTAAAGAGATTTGGGTGATTGTGCTGTTTAGCGGGATTTGCTGTTTGCTATCGGCGGGAAGCGCCGGTGCCAGGGTTTCCTTAGTAGGTGATGATTTTTCCGCCTGGCGGGGTAATACGGGACAATGGGAAATCGTGGGTGACACCTTTACAAATCCCGAGAATGTGAATTTGCTGAGCAGCAAGCCAGGCGCCGGAGTTATTTTGAATGGGCCTACAGGAAGGACAAACAACATCGTAAGCAAGCTGGAATTCGGTGATGTCAGGGCCCACACTGAGTTTATGGTCCCTAAAGGATCTAACTCCGGGGTGTATTTTATGGGCCGATACGAAATTCAGGTCTACGACAGCTACGGTGTGGAAAAAGACCAATACCCAGGCATTGAGTGCGGCGGCATTTATGAGCGGTGGGATGACAACAAAGATCCCAAGGGCTTCGAAGGCCATTCCCCGCGAGTCAACGCCTCGCGAGCGCCGGGACAGTGGCAAACGTTTGACGTGATATTCCGGGCGCCGCGTTTTGACAAGAACGGACAAAAAGTCTCCAACGCCAGATTTGAAAAGGTTGTGCACAACGGGATAGTGGTCCATGAAGATGTGGAACTTACGGGGCCGACGCGGGCCAGTACATATAACGATGAGAAGTCAAACGGGCCGCTTATGCTGCAAGGCGACCACGGGCCGGTGGCGTATCGCAATATATGGCTCGAACCGGCTGGGTCGCTGCCTTTCTTTGCGATGGACACAGGGACGAAAGATGCCAAACACCAGACTGCAAAACAGCAGATAGAGATGGTCAAGGAACTGGGGTATGACGGTATCGGCTGCACAGCGGGTCCGGGACTGGCGGAGATGCTCAAAGAAACGGACAAAAACGGTATGAGACTTTTTGCGGTTTATCTTGGAGCAAATATAGATGCCGACCAGCCCAGGTACGGCCCGGAATTGAAAGAAGCGATCGAAGTGCTGAAGGGACGCAATGCGATAATCTGGCTGTTTGTGCTAAGCAAAAAGCATAAGCCGTCTTCACCTGAAGGTGATGCGCGTGCGGTGGAAGTCATACGAGAGATTTCCGATATGGCGGCTGAGGCGGGGCTGCGCGTCGCGCTATACCCGCACCAAGGCTTCTGGGTCGAGCGAGTGGAAGATGCGGTGCGAGTGGCCAAAAAAGTAGACCGGAAAAACGTCGGTGTTACGTTTAATCTATGCCACTGGCTAAGGGTCGATGACGAGAGTAATATGGAATCCTTGATAAAGACGGCGATGCCATACCTGTTTGTGGTGAGCATTAACGGTGCGGACAGCGGAGGAAAAGACTGGAAGCAGCTCATTCAGACACTTGACCGTGGCACTTTTGATATGTACAGGTTTTTAAAGGCACTGGAAAACGCAGGCTACAACGGCCCGATAGGATTGCAGGGATATGGTATAGGCGGCGATGCACACGACAACCTGAAACGTTCGATGAATGCGTGGGGTCAACTTTCAAAACGTTTGGCGGCAGATAAAAATTAAAAACGTGACAATGACTAACAGAATATTCAATGGAAACTCTTAAATTATTACGCGAATACTTTCCGATGGCCGTTTATACCGGCAAATGCCTGGTCTTTATCAGCGAAGACTGGCGTGTTGAACTCAGCGAGCATAAAGACAGTGACTTTAGTAAGGCTGAAGCTGAGCCGGCTGTTATACGAGTCAGAATCTTCAAGAAGGCCCTGAATGGACAATTTGTGGCGGGCCATTACGAAGATTTTCAGCTTGAATCGCCGGGTGAGCTTGCCGAGCAGATTGAAAAGTACGTGCAGCTGGCAATAGGTACGAACATCAGGGAAAATATCGAGTGAGCAGCCCATAAAATTTCCTTCTTTATCTTCGTCCTACCCGCTACAATCCGGTCTATGAGTAATTTAGCAGTTGAAGAGAGTAATGATGGTGTAGTTTTTACTGTGAAGGTTGTGCCTGGCAGCAGCAGGACGGCTGTATGCGGTATGCTTGATAATATGGTCAAGATCAAGGTTTCTGCGGCACCAGAGAAGGGAAAAGCAAACAAGTGTTTGCTTGAATTTCTGGCGAAAAAACTTGGTGTGAAAAAGAGTGCCATAAAAATAGTCTCCGGCAAAAGCAATCCAGTCAAGGGTGTTCAAGTATTGGGAATCTCTATCGAGCAACTATTAAACAAACTGAACTTAAATAAACAAAGTGTGGGTCAATGAGCGACAAATCATCTCTGCTTCCACAAGACCATATAGTGGACGAATCTTCACTAAGATATATGCTGAAGTTGGCGGCGCCTATGGTTGTGACGACCATATCGTTCACCATTATGCAGTTTGTGGATAGATACATGGTTTCCCGTCTGGGGACGGAGGCTCTTGCAGCGATTTTGCCGGCCGGATTTGCCAGTTTTCTGCCCAGCGGCTTCGCCATCGGCGCAATGGCCAGCCTGAGCACGTTTGTGAGCCAGAGCCTCGGCAGAGGGGACAAAAAAAGCTGCTCTAATTATTTCTGGCAGACAATATACATAGGCCTGGCATACTTTCTGTTAGTGGTGGCAATAATGTGGCCGACCGCACCGTGGATATTCAAGCTGATGGGGCAACCGGAGGCAGTGGCCGAGATGGAAGTTATATATTTTCGCATCATCCTTTACGCCCATATCCTGGCTGTTATCAACTGGTCAGCCAACCAGTTCTTTATGGGTATCCATCGGCCGAGTATCACCATGTTTGCATCCCTATGCGGGCAGGTTGTCAACGTGGGGGCCAACTACATATTGATTTTCGGCAAGCTGGGTTTTCCGGCCATGGGCATCGCAGGAGCAGGATGGGGTACATTTATCGGGATAGCTGTGGGGGCTTCTATCAATATGGCCGTGTTCCTGAGTCGCGGCATGAATAAGGCCTTTCAAACCCGGCGAGCAGTATACCTCGACTTCGTCAAGATGGTTGATTTACTGAAAGTGGGCCTTCCTGCAGGATTCGGGCTGATGGTGAATGTGGCATTCTGGGGTATGATTCTGTTTTGGCTTGTCGGACGATTCGGGACAGAGGCGCTAGCAGCTACAAGTGCGGTACTTTCATACACAAGTCTGTCGGTAATGCCAATTGTCGGGATAGGGACGGCTTTAGCTGCGGCTGTCGGCAAGACAATAGGTGCGGGCAGGAAAGAGCTGGCAACCAGGCAAACCCGTGTTTGTCTGAGGGTGGCGCTGGTTTACATGGGATTCGTGGGGATAAGCTTTTTTGTATTCAGAGATGCATTGATGGCGTTCTGGTCTTCCGACGAAGAGGTCATCAAGGTTGGAACTAATATTTTGATTTGTGCGGCTATCTATCAGGTGTTTCATGCCGCACGGGTCATCTATGGCGGATCTTTACGTGGAGCAGGTGACACGTTATGGCTTGCGATTGTATCAGCGGTGGGGGTAGTAATATTGGGTTTGGGCGGATTACTTATAGTTACGCTTTTTGGCCAGTTTGAGGCATTGGGGCCCTGGATGGTCGCTACAATCAGCATTATTGCCGTAGGATTGGCGAACTACTGGCGGTTCAAGAGCAACAGGTGGATGAAGATAGATTTGTTCAAGCAACGCCCTGTGGGTGTACCGGTCGATACAGGAGCAGTGGTCGAGTAGGATTTAAATTAAACAATCAATCTGTCCCCGGGTGACTTAGAGAATGCTGCTCAGGTCCGTGAGCGTTTTCAATCGGATGTTTCGGACAGCTCCGGCTGTTTGCCAGGTTGCAATGCCAAGCGGCTTAGATAAGTCCACTTCCGGGCGGATGTCGATTTTTCGGTCGGTCGTCACCACATCTACAAGTTTCTCATCGTCGAGCCATGCTTCAATCTTGTCGGGAGTGACGCGCAATCGGACGTGGTACCACCGACCGGTCTCGAAAGTGACGATTCGCGTGGTTTCGTTGTTGGCGGCGTCATAGTAGTCGAGATTTGAGAGGCCGCAGACCTCGCCGCCCCAGCCGCCGAGTATTAGTGAGCAGGGATTTTCACCAAAGGGAAAGGTCAGTCCGCAGAAAAAGTCACTTCCGGCGACACGCTTTGCTTCGAGGGTGATTTCATAGTTCATGCGGACGAGCGGGCCGGTCCAGTTTATGCCGGTCATGTCGTTACCCATTTCAAGATAGATGGCACTCTCTTTTATGTAGACCTTGCCCTGACCGCCGAAGTCGGTAATCGCCCACTGGCCCATTGTCTTGCCGTCGAAGAGGCTGATTTCGGACGGGCCCTGACATGAGGGAAGCACTAAAAGGCCAAGCAGCAGAAATATTGCGTATGGCGTAATGGGTAGAGGGCGACGAGACAATCTTTCAATATTAGTATGTTTGTGGCTCATTATGTGGCTCCTACAAAAAAAATTATGTTGAATAAAGTAACGTTGGAAACTAAATGATACAACAGATATTTGCTAAAACGGGCTGAATTTTTGACATCGTCATTGAGAAGACACAAAAAATATGAACAATCTGCTTGATTGTAAGATTTGCAGCTACAAGCACTTATCGTAGGATAGAGTGTCCTGCCGTACATATATCTTATTGCGTAAGAGGTTTCATATAAAGCTGTAGAGGACCAGCAAATACCATCCTTATTCACTTACCAAAAGCCAGTAGAAATTTATTGATAAAACTCGACGCGATGTATATAATTTAACATAGGTAATGTGGCTAACATCTGCGGATACCAAATTAGAGATTATGGGGGACTTAATAAGGAGGAACTTATGAAACGCAGCGGCCAAATCCGAAATTACGGACGCCATGTCAAATTGCGCCCCTTAATAATCCTTGTTTTTTCAGTTTCGCTGTTTTTGTGCAGCAGCAACTTATGGGCAAAGCCCGTGAGTGCCAGTGAGGCTGAAAAAGTAGTGAGAGGTTGGCTAAAAGTCGATGCGCAACCCCTCGGAACGGCCCTTGGTCAGGATATTATGAGCGTTAAGGCCTTCTCAGATAAAAACGGAGATACGGTCTACTATGCAGTCTATTTGCAGCCATCAGGATTTGTAATTGTTCCAGGTGATGACCTTGTGGTACCAATTATATGCTTTGCTCCGGTTGGCAGGTATGATCCGTCGGAGGATAATCCTTTGGGCTCGCTTGTCAGCCGGGATGTGCCAGGGCGTATGGCTGCGGTTCGAGCCTTTCAGGCAGCAGCAGGCAGCGCTGCGCAGAAAAACGCGAGCAACGAGGAAACGGGTCTTCATGAAGCTTCTGCCAATGCCCAAAGCAAATGGAGCGAATTGCAGGCTTATGCAGACAGCGTGGGAATTCTTGGCCTCTCCAGCGTATCCGACGTGCGGGTCGCCCCGCTTACGCAAAGCACCTGGGGGCAGACAACGGTCGGTGATTATATCGGTGGGATAACCTGTTACAATTACTATATAGTGAATAACTGGCCCATTGGTTGTGTCGCTGCCGCAATGGCACAACTGATGCGTTACCACGAATTCCCAGGTTACATCTGGAGTGATATGCCGCTTCAGCCCGATAGTAGCATTACACTAACCCAACGACAAGCTATAGGAGCTCTCTGCTACCATGCCGCTGAATCAATAAATACAACGTATGGGCCACCGGAAACTGGAGGCTCAAGTGCGTCCCCCAGTGATGCAAAACAGGCGTTGCAGGATACGTTTTACTACAGCAATTCCATTTTCGGGTGGAATAATAATAACAACATAGGAGCATGGCTGAACTGGATGATCAATCCGAATCTGGATGCCGGCTATCCCGTTATTTTAAGTGTTCGTCGTTCGGGCGGTGGACATGCTGTTGTATGCGATGGATACGGCTACAACATTTCAACTCTATATCACCATGTCAATATGGGCTGGAGCGGTAACGACAATGCCTGGTATAACCTTCCGCTTATAGACGCATCTTATACCTACAACTCTGTGGACGGGTGTATATACAATATTTTCACCTCCGGTTCCGGCGAGATAATCAGCGGCCGAGTGGTCGACATGGCGGGATTTGGTATAAGCGGTGTAAGTATCACGGCAACCGGCGGCGGTACATACTACGCAACCACCAATGCCCAGGGCATCTACGCGTTAGTTAATGTCCCGTCAAATACGAGCTTTACAGTAAGTGCAAGCAAACCCCCTCATGCCTTCACAAACCAAAACACTTCTACAGGCCAATCTGTAGACTGGTCAAGCACTTCGGGCAATGCCTGGGGAGTGAATTTCACTTCTCAAAGCGCAACTCCACCGACCGCACACAACCAAACTACCTCGGCCCTCTCAGGTACTGCCGAGACGATTACTCTCTACGCCGACGACGAAGGTAATCCCAATCCCCCGGGACAACTGACTTATATTATAGCATCGCTGCCAAGCAACGGCATATTAACAGACCCCTCTGCCAGCAGAATAACAACCGTACCCTACACGCTGGTAAATAATGGCAGCACCGTCGATTACAAGGCCTGTCCATTCTTCACAGGCCAGGACATTTTTGAGTTTAAGGCAAACGACGGGGGCACTCCTCCACAAGGCGGCGACTCAGAAGCCGCTACTGTTACCATCAATGTAAACAATGTTATATACACCACCTTCGAACTACAGACAGACTTGATCGCAACCTGGCCGATAGATACCTACTACCACGATCAACGAACACAGGTAATCTACCTGTCCGGCGAGATAGGAGACGCTAAAACAATAACCGACCTGGCACTAAATGTTTACGATGTGCCGGGACAGACCCTTAACAACTGGACAATCCGAATGAAGCATACCAGCCGAAGCGATTATTCCCATCCCCCCTACCTCGAGATGTTCGGCTCGCCACCCGTCTACCAGTACCGGAACAATGAATCAATTAGCTCGCCAGGATGGCGGAACTTTCATTTCCAGAACGCCTTCGAATATAATGGCACCGACAATTTGTTGATAGATTTCAGCTACAATAATAGCTCTTACACTACAGAAAGTACCTGTATGGTTTCAGATATGGGTGTTGAACGTGTGCTGTTGGCGTTTTGCGACAGTACGTACGGTGACCCGTTGAATTGGAGTGATTCCTATAACCCAGGATTATGGGGGGCTACAGCCGTTCCAAATATAAAGCTCATATCGACGGTTTCGGCCCAGCCAATGCCAGGAGATTTCAAACCGGATTGCAATGTGGATATGTACGATGTCAGCGTTTTTGCTTTGGCCTGGAAGAGCAGGCCGGGCGATAGCAACTGGAACGCGGATTGTGACATCTATGTGACAGTTGAACCTGTCATCGATATGCGTGACCTTTCGGTATTTGTCGGATACTGGCTGAATTATTTTGAATAGTTTTTTTATTCGGAATTTAATTTGACATGAAAGGGCTTTGAGCTTTACGCTCCTGGACTTTCCCAAGCAGATTTTTGGGCTGGACCTAACAAAATTGCCCACCTTAATGCCGCTGGAGATGTTTTTGTGGATTATAAAGGTGATTTATTATAAAATCTTAGTGTAAGTTAATTTGACACCGGCAAAAAGCCGAAAAAATCACTGGTTAAATACAACCGGACAGTTATGAAAAAAATACTGATGCTAATTTTGTGCGTTGTGGTTTTTACGGTGTCGTTATCTTTAGGCCGTGATGCCCCGCTGGCAAACGATGGCAAATCAGGTCTTTATGCAAGGTCGATTGAACGAGTCCTTCGGCTAAGAGATGACGAAGTCGATCTGGCTACCGCTGCTATTATTATTTCGGAGCAGTGGAGTGATATTGTGAATGGTAGAAGGTATTTGTCAAGATTAGATGATATGGCATTGGAGATTCGCTCGCGGCTCGAAAAGAAAAAGCTAATGGCCAACTACCGTGCAATTCCGATGATAAATGAGTATTTATTTGATGAGCTTAAGTTCAAAGCTGTTTCAGAGGCAAGTGACCCGAATGACTTGTTCTTGCACTCAGTGCTTGACAGGAAACGAGGGTATTGCCTGAGTCTTTCGATTCTTTATCTTTCACTTGGCGAACGCCTTGGTTTGCCTCTATACGGTATTGTCGTGCCGGGACACTTCTTCGTTAAATACGATGATGGGCGGGTGCAATTCAATATCGAAACAACAAGTAAAGGCGGAAGCGCTCCTGATGAACATTACATAACCAAATTCAAAGTGCCGGAGGAGGATGACGACAGTATTTATATGAAAAAGCTGAGTAAGGTCCAGACGCTGGGCTGTTTCCTCAATAATCTTGGTAACAGCTACTGCGATATTGGCGATCCGGACTCTGCATTGCTGGCACTTGAAAGGGCAGTAGAAATAAATCCATCATTGTCTGAATCCCGGGCGAATCTGGGCAATCTTTACCTGAAAAAGGAACGGGTAGATGACGCCATATACGAATACCGAACGGCCTTGCAAATCAACCCAAACGATGCGAAGACATATAGCAACCTCGGCAATGCATACACTAAACGAGGCTGGCTAAACGATGCGATTGCTCAATACACCTGGGCACTGAAACTGGATCCCAACTTCACTCAAGCGTACAAAAACCTGTCAATTGCTTACAGCCAGCAGGAACGGTACGCACAGGCGGAATCTACACTGAAAGAGGCACTTTTTTTGGAGCCGAAAGACGCTTCTCTATACAGCCAGTTGGCCGACGTTTATGAGCAGATGGGTAATTTCGAGGAAGCCATCTTTCAATATAAAAAGGCGCTGAAGCTTAACCGCAATTTGGCCGAGGCCCACTACGGGATGGCAGTCTGCTACAACAGACTGCGCAGGGCCAACGATGAAATCCAGGCATACCAAAAGGCCCTGGCGGTAAAGCCTGATATGGTAGCTGCTTTAGTTGGTCTGGGCAATGCTTACTTCGGCAAAAAGAATTATGATGGGGCTATTGAACAATATAAGAAAGCCGTTCGGATAGATGACGATGACGGCACGATTCATTACAATCTTGGAGCGGCATATTCCAACAAGGAAGATTACAAGCAAGCAGCGACTGTGTATTTGAAGGCGGTTGAGCTTAATCCGGAAATGGGTGATGCACATAACGGGCTGGCCTTTGTATTTTACAAGTTACAAAAGTACGAGCTGGCGGCCAAGCACATAAAAGTCGCCGAGGAACTGGGCGTGGAGATTGAAAAAAATCTGCTCCGTGCAATCAAAAAGAAATTGCGATAGAATATTTACGGTTGAGAAAGCCCCCCACTTCCGTGGGGACAGGCGAGAGCGGGGAGATGACCGACGGCCTCATAGCAGAATGACATAGTCATATAGCGTGATGCTTATTGCGTATGGTGTCGCGGTGCCGGCAACGGCTAAACAAGCCCCAAATAAATTTGGTATCAAAACAAAATTTAGGAGAAAATTATTATGTTCAAGCGTGTGAACGACATTTTTATATGTGCGGTATTTTGGTGGATAGTTATCAACATTTTGCTCGCAGGCCCGGCATTGGCTGCAAATACGGTCAAGCCGATACAACTGCATCCGGAAAACGGTCATTACTTTCTGTGGCGCGGCAAGCCGACTATTTTGATAACATCCGGTGAGCATTACGGGGCATTGCTAAACCGGGCCTTCAATTACAGAACGTACCTCAGGACGCTTGCCTCGCACGGATTTAATCTGACACGCACATTCAGCGGCGCATACTGCGAGCCGGTCGGCGCGTTTAAGATTAAGAACAATACACTTGCCCCAGCGAAAGGCCAGCTAATATGCCCGTGGGCCCGCAGCGATACAGACGGCTACGCCAATGGCGGCAATAAATTCGACCTGAAAAAGTGGGACCGGGCGTACTTCGAACGCCTCCGCAGCTTTGTTGCCGAAGCAGGCAAGCACGGCGTTGTGGTCGAATTAGTACTGTTTTGTCCATTTTATGAAGACGGTATGTGGAAACTTAGTCCTATGAATGCCGCCAATAACGTAAACGGTATAGGCAACATGAAGCGTACCGAGGTTTATACACTTCAAGATAAAAAGCTATTGGCTGTGCAGGATGCGATGGTACGCAAGATCGTCGAGGTGCTCAAGGACTTCGATAACATCTATTATGAAATCTGCAACGAGCCGTACTTCGGGGGGGTGACGCTGGAGTGGCAGACACATATCGCAGAAACAATCGTCAAGGCAGAAGCGAACTTCAAAGCAAAGCACCTAATCGCCCAGAATATTGCGAACAAGTCCAGGAAAGTAACCAAGCCAAATCCTCATGTTTCAATTTTCAACTTCCACTACGCCAAGCCACCCACAACTGTAGGGGAGAACTATGGCTTGAACAAGGTCATCGGTGACGATGAGACGGGCTTTTCGGGCAGCGAGCCCAAAGCGTATCGGCTTGAAGGATGGGATTTCATTATTGCCGGGGGCGGATTGTATAATAACCTCGATTACTCTTTCACTGTCGGTTCCGAGAACGGCACGGCAAAGATCGATGCACCTGGCGGGGGCGGGCCTGTGTTTCGAAAGCAGTTAGAGATTCTCAAGGATTTTATTAACAGCTTCGACTTTATCCGGATGAAGCCGGACAATTCAATCATAAAAGCCGGAATACCCAACAAGGCAACCGCCCGCGCTTTGGTTCAGCCGGGCAAGGGCTACGCTATTTATATTAACGACGGCAACCAGTCAGAGTTGGTAGTGGAATTGCCCAGGGGAGAGTATAGGACAGAATGGGTAAACACAAAAAACGGAAATGTTGATAAGAAGGAGACTTTTCGGCACGACGGAGGCAATCGGACGCTGCGTTCGCCCAAATACACCGATGATATAGCTCTTCGCATCATTGCTGTGAGGGAGATTGGCAGCCCTTTGACTTTTATTGGCGATTTTGAAAAAGGGCAACTTACGGGCTGGAGGATTTCAGGCAACGCACCACAGGTTACTAATCGACCGGTACGGGCCGGGCGGTACGCGATGAAGACGCCGCTGAATCGTAATAAAGACAAAGTCCCCTACCGAACGGAAGTTAGTGGGCCCGGTAGCGATGTCGGAAAAGAGTATTGGTATGGATTCAGCATCTTGCTGCCTGAAGACTATGTGCCAGACAAAGTGTGGGAGATAGTAGCTCAATGGCATGGAGTTCCTGATTTCAAAATTGGAGAAAACTGGCGTAACCCAGTCATGGCACTTTCAACGACAGGCGGAAAATGGGATTTGGTCAGTCGCTGGGACGCAAAAGAAAATACGTTCGATGGTGGGAAAAGAACTTATGGGGGGACAAGAAAATATAACTTAGGTCCTTACCGTACAGGTGTATGGACGGATTGGGTTATACGTGTCAAATGGTCATATGAGTCTGATGGATTCCTGGAAGTTTGGAAGAATGGAGAGAAAGTTGTCGAACAAGAAGGTCCGAACGCCTTTAATGACAAGAAAGGTCCTTATTTCAAAATGGGCCTTTACAAAGGATGGAAAAACCCCAATAATCCCAGCGATGCGGTCAGCAGTCGCATACTTTATCACGATGAGTTCCGTATGGCTGGTGCCGGTGGCAGCTTTGACGACGTGGCGCCAAGAAAAACACCAGATAGTTAACAAGATAATCTTCAGCAAGTTGCCAAATTGATATGGCTTCCGGCGTATTACAGGCGTATAACTTTAAAATGCTATGTAAATAGGCTTGTGTCACAAAGTCGTTGATATTACTGCGTTAGTTGTTTATATTGTTGTCGGCGGCGGTTGGATCGACGGCACAGCAAACTAATAAGCAGGGTCTTAGGACGTTTTGAAATTTAGCTTTTTATTATGCCGATGGACGATGACATTTTAAGTTTGCTCAAAGAAAAGGGAGCTCAGATGGCACGTTTAGCACAGCGAGGAGTGATATTGCAACCGGGCGCTATTGGCGATTGTATATTAACCCTGCCGTTAGCTGAGTTTATGAAAGATTCTCTGCAACTGGGCGGAATCGATATTCTTGGTCACACTGAGTATATCGGGATTTTGCCCGGCAGAACATGCGTTGACAGTGTTCGCTCCATGGATTCGATGAATTTACATCGAATGTTTGTTGAAAAGAGCACATTTGACCTGACGGACGGGGACCCTTTGATAAACGCTTTTGCCGACTATGCCTGGATTGTGACATTTTTGGGTGAGCCGTACAGCAACTTTGAACAGAACCTGATATTCACGGCCAATTGCAGCCATAGTTCGGAAGTTATAACATTATCAATGAAGCCACCAGAAGACTACTCTAACCATTTGACCGACTATTACAGACAGCAATTCATCGACGAGAGTGGTTTGTCTTTGGAGCCGCGACAGATTGAACGAGGCGCCAGTTTAATAAAAGCAACTGAATCAGATGTAAACAAGGGTAGGGAATTGCTTACAGAAATACAGGTCGATTCCTCTGAAAAGCTGGTGGTCATTCAGCCCGGCAGCGGGGGATTGCACAAATGCTGGCATCCGGATAATTTTCTGTCTGTAGCTAAAGAGCTTCGTTTAAAAGGTGTCGATGTCGTATTTTTATTGGGGCCTGCTGAGCAGGAAAGGTTCAGCAATGCGACAATTAAGGACATAAACAATGTTGCAAAATGCCTGACAGATTTATCTCTGACGCAGGTTGTGTGGCTTTTGAGCTGTTCGGACGGATTCCTCGGTAACGACAGCGGGATTACTCATCTGGCTGCGGGAATGGGTGTCAGGACATTAGTTGTATTTGGCCCGACTAACCCGGCTGTCTA
>JAOUFU010000529.1 GCA_029858035.1 Phycisphaerae bacterium | reverse complement strand
GAATTAGCAAATGCGAAGACGGGTAAGACAAAAAAAGCGACTACTGTATGAAGATCATGCTCCAAACTTTTAAGAGGCGAATAATGAGGCTCAGTTTTAGATTTTATGGGAATAAACATAGCCACTATAACACCTGTTAGCGTTGCATGAACGCCAGATTTTAGCATTGCCACCCACATAATAATGCCGACCAGAAAGTATGTACTTTTAGATTCTGTACCACGCTTATTTAGAAAAACAAGAATGGGAATACAACTAGCTACTACTATTAGTGCAGGCAATGAAATATTTGCTGTGTAAAACAAAGCAATAATTAAAATTGCACCTATATCATCAAAAATCGCTACTGAGGTAAGAAATACTTTTATGCTGGTAGGAACTCTCGATCCTAGCAAAGATAGTATGCCCAATGCAAAAGCAATATCGGTTGCGGCCGGAATTGCCCAACCTTTCATGGCTATAGAGTCTCCAGCATTAAAATAAGCATAAATTAACGCTGGAAGCACCATGCCGCCAATTGCCCCAACGCCTGGTAGAATAATATTTCGTTTATCGGAAAGCTCACCTTCAATGAGCTCCCGTTTCAATTCCAGACCGACAAGGAAAAAGAATACTGCCATTAAACCATCGTTGATCCAGAGTAATAATGGTTTCGCTATCTCAAGAGCGCCAACTCGAATTTCAACGAGGGTATCAAGAAGCAATGTGTAATAAGATTGCAGGGGTGTATTTGCCACCAACACAGCAAGAGCAGCGGCGAACATAAGCATGATGCCACCAGCAGATTCAAGCTTGAAGAAGCCTGATATAAACGATTCTTTACTATTTTTCATGGTCTCCTTTGCATTCTATGTAAGAAGCCGCCCAACGGCTGGTCTTACCGGCGGCTGGAGGGACGCGGATACGCCCACGATACGGGCAAAACCCAAAACCACGAAAAAGCTGTTTTGACGGTGAGAATCCAGCCCTCCACGTGCACGCTGTGTTAGCCCGCTGCCTATCTTTAATAACGTACTTCTAAATTGTAATACTTCCTTCTAAATAAGTTACTGCTTCGCCTGAAATTAAGACTCTCTCTCCTAAATCTTTGCATAAAAGTTTTCCTACGCGTGGTGATAATTGCAATGCACGCATGGACTTTTTTCCAAGTTTTTCACTCCAGTAAGGTATCAAAGAGCAATGAGCAGAACCTGTCACAGGGTCTTCAAAAATGCTTGCCTGTGGAGTGAAGAAACGAGAAACAAAATCAACTTCATTGCCTTTGGCTGTCACGATAATTCCACCAGGGTCGAGGTTGATTTGATTTAGAAGACTTTGATTAGGTTTTATATTTCGTATCATTTCTTCGGTTTCAAATACAAGCACATAATCTCTGGATTTTAGCACTTCGAGAGGCTTTATTTGAATTGCGTCTAAAATTATTTGGGGAATATCACTTGGTTTGGGTTTGCGCGATGGGAAATTTAGAGTCAACAATTCATCTTTTATAGTTACTATCAGTTCGCCACTTTTTGACTGAAACGCTATGGAAGTCAGAGAGTAGTTGTGATGCCTTGTTAAAACGTGCGCTGTGGCAAGTGTTGCATGTCCGCACAAATCCATTTCAATTTCTGGGGTAAACCAACGAATTTCAAACCCACCATTATTTGATGGAATGAAAAAGGCAGTTTCGGCAACAGAATTTTCTAGTGCGATTCTTTGCATAACATCATCAGGGAGCCAATGTTCAAGGGGGCAGACAGCAGCAGGATTGCCACCAAAAACCTTATTTGTGAAAGCGTCGACTTGGAATATTGGGAATTGCATGATGACCTTGAGATTTGAGAATACTTTGTGGGATTATTGCTTATTTGGAATTGAAGGCGGCCCAACGGCTGGCGTTACCTGCTGGCGGGCGGGACGCTGATAAACTCAAAAGGCCGCACCGTACTCGCCAGTCAGATGCACGCGGCGTTAGGTGGCGTGATTCTTTCTACGCTTTTGCAGGAAATCATCAAGATCCTTTTCATTGCTTATCTCAACGCCATCAATATTCACTTTCTTGCCAGCATTAATGAATTCAAGATACATTTTTCGCTCGAATTGATATTGTTCCTCTCTGGAAGTGTATTCAATATTGTTGATCAAAATCTCATTTGTTGAACATAGTTCCTCCCACAAAGCCCTGGAGGGATCATTGGCATTAATTACAATGATTGGTTCTTCGCCCTTCTTTCCAACGAAGCGCACAACCTCGATAAATACCCTCTTTTTTTCGTCCGCTGTGAGAATAGAACCGTCCTCCCATTTAGCGATCGTCTCTGTGTAAATCCTTGCACCATTTATCCATGTGAACCATAGGTCCATAGATTTGTTTGGCAAGCGGTAAGAAATCCCCTCTCCTCTAAACCCATATTTAATCTTCGATTTGGTCTCGGTTGACCTTTTCCTTATGCGACGAAAAAAATCATACATATTCTATATCCATCTTTTTAGGTAAGCCGCCTAACTTCGCTTGAGAATATTAGCTTCCTAATCGGCTAAATCACGGCATTATAAAGATATTGCAGGATAATAGCCTATCTCCCATGAGTGGATTATACCCGGTTCTTTATGAGCATCTCCCAATGCCAGCCTTCAAAAAAACTCCTCGAGCAATTGCGGGTTCAGATCCAAGTCAAAGGTCACTCCTATCGCACACAAGAGGCTTATGCCTATTGGGTTCGTGAGTTTGTCCTCTTCCACTATTCAAAAGGCTGTCCGAGGGGCCGCGGTAAAATCTGGCATTAACAATCATGTGACTCCCCATGTTTTCAGGCATTCATTTCTGTTGACCATCTCGCCAAATTATGGCATAATCCAACCCAACTTAACCGAAAAAGGCGATGATGGAAACGAGTAGGCCTGAGCCAGGCTGGCAGCGAACCCGGGAGTGGTGTGAGCCGGGGCAGACCATCGGGTTGAAAATCCTTCCGGAGCCGCAAGTCGAACGTCCTCCAAGTAGATGCGCCGGGCCTGCCCCCCGTTACCCGGGCCAGTGATTAGAGAATTAGCGATCAGCCGACGGCTGGCTAAAACCTGCTCGCTGAGCTGAGTTGCCCGAAGTCTCGGGAACCAGGGTGGTACCGCGGGAGCGATATTTGCGACTCTCGTCCCTGATAGGGGCGGGAG
>JAOUFU010000528.1 GCA_029858035.1 Phycisphaerae bacterium | reverse complement strand
AAACAGTCATCGGCAAGAATGATTATGAATTGATGCCGGACCATAAAGAAGCCGCGAAAAACGTACAAGATGACCAAACTGTTTTCACGTCAGGGGAAAGCACGGAATTTTATAAGCATATGACGGGCGCGGATAAGAAGGAATACTGGTTTCAGGCGATAAAAGTACCTGTATTTGATGGCGATGGCAACGTTAAGGGGCTCGTTGGAATAGCAAGAGATATCTCCGATCTCAAGAAAGTGGAGAACGCCTTGCGGGAATCGGAAGCATTGTACCACTCACTGGTCGAGAATTTACCTCAATACATTTTTCGAAAGGACTTGAAAGGACGGTATACGTTCGTCAATCAACAGTTTTGCTTAAAGGAAGGAAAACCTCCGGAAGCGTTTCTCGGTAAAACGGATGCTGAACTTTATCCGCCTGATATGGCTCAAAACTTCCGGGAAGTGGATCAACACATTTTCGAAACCGGGGAAATCCGTCAATGGTTCGATGTAGAGAAATCCCCGGAAGGGCAAGAAATCTATACGCAGGTGATTGAAACTCCGGTTTACGATGCGGACGACCGCCTTGTTGGGGTACAGGGGATATTCTGGGATATCACAGAGATCAAGCGAACGGAAAATGCTTTGCGTGAATCGGAAGCGGAATTACGCGCCTTGTTTAAAGGTATGCCCGATGTGGTCATTATGCTGGATCATACCGGACGCTATCTCAAAATTGCACCAACTTCTCCGGAACTTCTATACAAACCGGAGGAAGAACTACGTGGAAAAAGCCTACATGATACGTTTCCAAAAGAGCAAGCCGATCTGTTTCTGAGGCATCTTCAGCAAAGTCTGACAACACAGCAGCTTGTAAAGTTAGAGTATAGCTTGAATATCGGGGGAACCGACTTATGGTTTGATGGACGTATTGCCCCTATTTCTAAAAACGCGGTGCTATTCGTGGTCCGGGATATTACGGCACGCAAACGGGCAGAAGAGACCCTTCGGGAGAGTGAAGAGAAATACAGGGCTATCTTTGAGAACGCGAATGATATCATTATCATCGCGAAAGACGGTCGTATAGCATTTGCAAATCCTGCTCTTGAAAAAATCCTGGGGTATTCAGATAATGAGGTGGTATCCAGACCATTTACCGAATTCATTCACCCCGATGACCGTGAAATGGTCTTTGAGCGATACAAAAAAAGAATGGCCGGAGAAGATGTCGAAACCGGCTATCAATTCAGGGTCCTTACGGTATCAGGAGAAGAGAGATGGGTTATTATCAATTCGAGTCCTCTGGACTGGGATGGGAAACGTTCAACACTTAATTTCTTAACGGACATCACCGAGCGAAAGAAAATGGAAAAAGAGGTTGAAGACCAGCATAAAAGACTTGAACTTGCTTTACAGGGCGGAAACCTGGGTTATTGGGATATGAACCTTCAGACGAATGAAACAAAGGTTAATGAGCGTGCGATGAGAATGCTCGGTTACACCTCGGATGAAAAGGGCGCCGATGGCAAATTATGGTGGGACAGTATCCACCCAGACGATCACAACAATGTATCACAGATTTTTAACCATTTTATTGGAGGGCATACAAAAGTTTTCGAAATCGAATACCGTGCTGTAACCAAACAAGGTAAAACGGTTTGGCTTTGCTCAAAGGGAGATATTTTTCAACGAAATGATCAAGGCATTCCAATACGGATGGTAGGCACAATACAGGACATCACCGAAAGGAAACTGGCAGAAAACGAGGTAATCGCAGCCAAAGAGCAGGCCGAAGCCGCAACTCAGGCTAAAAGCGTTTTCCTTGCAAATATGAGCCATGAATTGCGAACACCTCTAAATAGTATTCTAGGCTATACACAGATTCTTAAACGAGATAAGAATTTACAAAAACAACAAAAAGATGCCATTCATACAATTCACCAGAGTAGTGAACACCTGTTAACACTGATAAATGAGTTGTTGGACCTTTCAAGGATTGAAGCACAAAAGATGGAACTGCAATATACGGATGTGTATCTTCCCGGATTTTTAAATGGAATCATCGAGATTTCCCGGATCAGAGCACAACAGGAGGGCATACAATTCGATTATGAAATGGCCTCCGATTTACCAACAGGTGTTCGAGCGGATGATAAACGCCTGCGACAGGTCCTGTTAAACCTGATCAACAACGCAATCAAGTTTACAAATGAGGGAAGAGTCGTCCTTCGTGTCAGCATACAGTCGGTTGCCGATAAAGAAACAAAATTACCAAAAGCCTGTATTCATTGGGAAATCGAAGACACCGGTATCGGCATTTCACCCGATAAATTAGACGAGATCTTTTTACCTTTTCATCAGGTCAATAAGACTAAGCTGACAACGGAAGGGACCGGTCTGGGATTGCCCATAAGCCAGAATTTGCTCCGTCTTATGCAGAGTGAATTGCATGTTAAAAGTGTTTTGGGGACAGGGACGACCTTCTGGTTTGATCTGGTTTTGCCTGTTGTAGAAGACATTACTGCAAACCATGACACCAACGTGGGAGACCAGTCATGCCATATTATTGGTTATAAAGGATACAAAAGGCACGCATTACTTGTTGATGATAACGATAAAAATCGTGCCATTTTAAGAGAAATGTTAGTTCCGATAGGGTTCGAAGTTGTTGAGGCAAAGAACGGAAAGGATGCGCTTACCACAGCAAACGCATCCCCCCCTGATATCATTTTTATGGATTTGGTAATGCCCGTAATGGATGGCATTGAGGCAACACAACGTATTCGTAAAAGCCCCGCTCTCAAAGACATCATTGTAATCGGCATTTCCGCAAGTGCATTTGATACAACCAAGCAGACAAGCTTTGAGGCAGGTTGTAATGATTTTCTTACCAAACCCATACACATAGAGAAATTATTTAGATGCCTGCAGTTACATTTGAATCTCGAATGGGTGTATGAGGAACCATCCGCAACGGATTCCGGAGAGCAGCAAGCCAAGGAAACTTTACCGCTGGTAATACCCCCAAAAGAGGATCTGGAAACCTTGCTGGAATTCGCTGAGATCAGTCACATTACAGGTATTCAACAGGCTATTGAAAAGATAAAAAAGTCAGACAAGCAATTTCTTCCTTTTGTTTCTGCAATTGAAGTATTACTGGAAAACTTTC
>JAOUFU010000527.1 GCA_029858035.1 Phycisphaerae bacterium | reverse complement strand
GGAGGTGTACCTTATAAAGACCGATGCGAATGGAAACCGTGAGTGGGAAAAGAATCTGGGTGGGGCAGAGTCACATGAATATGGTAATTCGGTGCGACAGACAAAAGATGGCGGATACATAATAACGGGACAAATCATTTTCTCAGGCGGCTATGATGTGTATCTTTTAAAGACGGATTCGTATGGAAACGTCCAGTGGGATAAGAACGTGGGGGGCAACGTTTGGGAGGAAGGCTATTTGGTTGGAGAGACAGTGGACGGGGGATACATAGTCGCGGGCAGGACGTATTCTTTTGGGTCAGAGAAGGGAGATGTATACCTTGTAAAACTGTGCGGCGATGGCGTTCTTTCGGGTGACCTTAACTGCGATGGCGAATTCAATTATAAGGACATGGCCATTTTGGTCGGCCAGTGGCTGCAGGAGCCAAGTATATTGTACCCACCTATTGATATTGCGGGGGGCTGGGACGGCATAGTAAATTTTCCTGACTTTTCGGTTATCGCCGGTAAGTGGCTGGAAGAATATAATCCTGGAAATGAGCGGCCTGAGGTTTTGATAACCTATCCTGAAGACGGTGACCGGCTTATGGTTGGTGGAGTGCCGCCTCAGACGATGATTTTAGCCGAGGCGGACGACTATGACGGTACGGTGGTGCGGGTGGAATTTTTCGACGGTGAGATGAAGCTGGGCGAGGACACCGATGGAAGTGACGGGTGGAGTTATCTGTGGGCGGAGTATACGCTTGGCTGGCATACCCTGACGGCGGTGGCATGGGATAACGAGGGACTTTCGGGGATGTCTGCGCCTGTTACTGTAGAGGTTTGGATGCCGGACCCGCCGCCGCCATAGTGATGAGAGAATTTAGAATTGAGAAAGCGATATTTTTTCTTGCATTTTCACGCCAGGATGGATATAATCGTCTCTTTATCAGACATTTCCAAGTGGCTTGAAAGAAAATAGCCTTAACTGGGTTTTTACACTTCGGATTTGAGGAATATAGAAATGAGGAATCGGAGTAAAATCATTCAAGCATCGGAGAAAAGAATGTCCAGACGTAAATTCGTCGGCGGTGTGGCTGCTGCTACCGCTGCTTTTAGCATTGTTCCTCGTTATGTGCTGGGAGGCGCGGGCAATACCGCGCCGAGCGAAAAGGTAAATGTTGCCGTCGTCGGCACCGGCGGGCAGGGCATACATAATATAAGAGGTCTGCTCCAGCTACCGGAGGTTCAGGTAATGGCGGTCTGCGATGTTATGGAGGAGGCCGATTACAGCCGATTTTATTATGGAGGAACTGGAGGCAGAAAACCGGCCCTGAAGCTTGTGGAGAATCATTACTCCAGCCAGAAATCCGGCGGTGGGTACAAAGGGTGCGGCGAATATATTAATTTTCGCAGGATGCTGGACAGGGAAAAGGCCATTGATGCCGTCCTGGTGGCGACGCCCGACCACATACATGCAATAGTTACTATGGCGGCTATCAAACGGGGCAAGGGCGTTTATTGTGAAAAACCGCTGACGCACTCGATAGATGAAGCCCGCAAGATAACCGAGGCGGCTCGCAAAGCGAAAGTCGCCACGCAGATGGGCAACCAGGGCCACAGCGGTGAGGGGATTCGCCTGACCTGCGAATGGATATGGGAGGGAGCGATCGGGGCGGTCCGGGAGGTGCATTCGTGGAGCCATACGGGATTGGATTGGGGCGGTTACAGGATATCGCGGCCGAAAGAGACGCCGCCTGTACCGTCGAGACTGAACTGGGATCTCTGGATTGGTCCGGCCCCGAAAAGACCTTACCATCCGGCTTATGCTCCTTATAACTGGCGGGGCTGGTGGGATTTTGGGACCGGTGCGATAGGAGATATGGCCTGCCACAATTTGGACCCTGCTTTCTGGGCACTGAAGCTGGGTCATCCCGTCAGCGTCGAAGGTTTTGCAACCAATATCAATCCTGAGACGACACCTTTCGGCTCGATGGTCTATTATGATTTCGGCGCCCGTGAGGGAATGCCGCCCGTCAAGGCGATATGGTATAGCGGCGGTCTGATGCCGGCGCGACCGGAGGAACTTGAGCCGGGACGGAAATTCGGGGGCGGCGGCAACGGCATTCTTTTTGTGGGAGACAAAGGGAAAATAATGTGTGACGGATGGGGTGGAACCCCTCGTATCATACCTGAGACGAAAATGAGAGAGTTCAAACTGCCGCCGAAAACTCTTCCCAGGTCCAGGGGACATCATCAGGACTGGATAGATGCCTGCAAGGGAGGCAAGCCGGCCAGTTCGAATTTCGATTACGCGGGTCCGATGACCGAGGTTATCCTGCTCGGCAATGTTGCTATGCGTACGGGTGAAAAATTGCTGTGGGACAGTCGGAATATGAAGGCCTCAAACTCTTCAGAGGCCGATCAGTACATTCGACCGGAATACCATAACGGCTGGACGCTGTAGCTCAGGAAGGGACACGAATTTTTTCGGTGCTTTGTTATATTAGCCTGAGGTGTCGATCCACCAAACCTTATTGACAAGAGGCTGATTGAAAAAATCCCGTTCATTTCAGGATTGTTTCAAATCGTTGACTAATCGGTTGTTTATTGTCGTTGAGGTTGTGTTTGTTTAGGAGTGTGTTTTAGTTCAAATTCGCCGCACCAGTGGTCGACGCCCACTTTGCACCAGTTAATCTTTAGAACGTTCGGCCTGGGGGCGTATCTTCGGCATTCGCCAATTGTTTCCTGTTTTTCGATATAGAAACGGCATTGTCCACATTTTTCGTCGGGCACCATATATCACCTTATAGTTATTTAATGTCTCTTAATATTATTAGTTTAAAGAGATTTTACGTTTCGGTCAATATCCAACAAGATTGGTTGCTTCTTGAAATTACAGGTGATTGGATTCAGCAGTGCAATAGGGCAGGCTTAAACAGAGTATTGACAAATCGGCGGGAGGTGGTTAGATTGTAGGAAATGAGGCCGCAGTGATATTGGGCTGGTGCGGGTACAGCCCGGTGCGGTCTCAGAAAGAAGGAACCGAATAGGAGGTTGTTATGAAACAAACAAGATTATCAAGAGTAATGATGTTGTGTTGTGTGGTTCTGGTCTGCGCGGGCATGGTGTTCGGGGCGGATTGGCCGCAGTGGCGGGGGGCCAATCGTGACGGTA
>JAOUFU010000526.1 GCA_029858035.1 Phycisphaerae bacterium | reverse complement strand
ACGTTATACGGTCGTGGCCGTGATATCTGGGGCAGGCACGACGAGTTCTACTACCTCAGCCAGTACCCCTTCGTCGGCAACGGCAGCATTCAGGCGCAGGTGCTCAGTATTGATAATACAGATCCTTGGGCCAAGGCCGGCGTTATGATTCGCGAGAAGTGGACTCCTTACTCCAAGTTCGCTGCGGTATTTATGACACCCGGCCAGGGAGTTGCTTTCCAGTACCGTGATGTTGAGGACGGTCCCGCCGTAACCGTAACCAAGCCCGGCGTCACCTCGCCGCAATACGTAAGATTGGTTCGCAACATCGATGGCTCTTTTGAGGCCAAACATTCAGACAATCCTTTTGTCTGGCAGGATGTAAACGTTCCCGGTTCGGCGCCGGTATTCCCTGTAATTGGCATGGGTACTATTGATGACCCGAATATCTATGTCGGCAGCGCGGTCAGCAGCCATAACGCTAATCAGATATGTGCGGCCGACCTCAACGATTTGCTGATAAGTCCGCTGCCTCCGAACTGGATCTTCGGCAACATTGGCACTAACGATCCCGAGCAGTTGTATATTGCTCTCTCTGACGGAGTTAATACGTCGGTGGTCGAGCACAATGATGTCAATGCAGCGACACTGACGAGCTGGCAGGAGTGGAATATCGCTCTGTCTGAGTTCCCAACAGTGAACCCGGACGGTATCAAGAAGGTGTACATCGGTTTGGGTGACAGGTCCGCTCCGGTCCAGGGTGGTTCGGGTGCCATCTACGTTGATGATATCCGTGCTTGTCCTCCCAGATGTGTTCCAGCGCTGGCGAAACCACTTTATGATATCGCCCAGCCTTACGACTGCATCGTTAACGAGAGAGACCTTGCATTGGTAGGAGTCGACTGGCTTCTGCGTGATGAGGTTATTACAACACAGATTCCCGGCGTTGGTCCTATAGCACAATACCTGTTTGAGGGCAACTACCTCGACAGCGCCGGCACCAACCACGGTGACCCGTGTGGGAGCCCGGTTATAGTAGTGGATCCGGCCAGAGGTAATGTAGTGGACCTGGACGGCTCAAGCTGGGTTTCGACCGATGCGAATGCCATTGACCTGGGAATCGACGGTAATACTCCGAAGACTGTTACGGCCTGGGCGTATACCCGGAGCTTCAACAACGGCGGCATCTTCGATATGGGCAATTATGTGGCCGGGCAGAATTTCTGCCTGAGAACACTGACCACAGATAACCTGTGGCGGACGCAGCTCTGGGGCGGTGCTGACATGGATTTCACTTACGATTCGCTGGACAAGTGGGTCCATTTCGCCCTTGTTGATGAAGGAAGCCAAACCACAGTATATGCCGACGGTGTAATCGTTGCACAAGGTGCAAGAAACCTTGCAACGGCGGGCACTGTACCCTTCCGCATAGGCCAGTACAACGTTGCTAACTACTTCAACGGCAGGAGTGACTACGTTCGAATATACAACTATGGTTTGTCGCAGGCAGAGGTCGCGTACATCGTTACCGATGGCGCGGGAACGCTGCATCTGCCGATTGTGTCGGTGGCTGATGTTTACCAGGGTGAAACGCCCGGTAACCAGTGGATTAACTTCAAGGACTATGCTCTCATAGCAGACAAGTATCTTGAAGAAATTCTGTGGCCGGCACCCTAATCGGTGTTAGTATTAGTTGGTCCTTTGATTTTGCATCATTTCGGGGCCCGTACTGATTGATTCGGTATAGGCCCCGATTGTTTTTTGAGCGGAAATAACGGCGGGTGCCCCCGGGAAATCCGTGAAATTGCATAAAAACTTTATTTTCCCTCCGGAGAACGCATGTTGAAGTATGCGAAATAAGAGGGGTTTCTACCGGTAAAACACTGCATTCCGGCCGCTTATGCGGATAACAGGTCCGAAAAAAGGGAAAAAAAATAGTTGACAAAACCGGTGCAAATGTGGTAATCTTAATGTTTCGGAGTCTTGGGGTTCTTTGCCGTAATCGGCGTATTTTGGAGGTCCCCGAGAGAAAAGCTGGAAGGCAACATACGTTTTGCTTTTGAGTTAGGGTTTAGTTATACATTTTTTTTCGCAGGAGGTTGTTTGGGACGGGTATGAAATACACAGAAGTCGAGGATTTTCGATACATATTGAAGATAATAAGATGTTTTGGCGTGTTGCCGAGGCATAGAAATTTTAACTTTTTTTAGGAGGAATATATTATGTGTAAAAAATTCATTTATTTTTTCTTTTTTATGCTGGTGGTAGTGTTGGCTGCCCCATTTGTTATGGCTTCTGACATGGCGTTCTACACCGGGTTCCCTAACGATGGCTGGTATAGTAATGCTCAGAAGGACATCGATGTTGCCTACATAATTGCCCAAACCGGACATCTGTTCGGGGATGTCCAGACGTTCGATGACACCCAGGCAACAGCAGCTGGTGCATGGGTAGCTGCTAATATCAATGATGGTGAAATGGATATTATCTGGCTTCCCGGAACTATGCCGAGTGTGCTCTATCCATTAGGAAACACTTCGCCGGATGGCTCGCCTGCTGAATTGTGGCTCGATGGCGGAAACATGTTTATAAATGTCGCCGACTGGTTCGCATACTGCTCGTATGAAGGTGGAACTCGACAAACACCTGATAACGGCGCAGGTGGTGCCGAGAACATCCTCGACCTTCCGGGTATTATCACTTCCGCTGATGGAGTTTCGTTGACGAGGACGGCGGCAGGTGCGACATATATGCCCGGTCTCCCTGCTACCCTCATATCTGACAGACAAGTTACCCTCGCTGCTGTTACAGCCCCCTGGGAAGTTTCTGAGATATTCGCAGGTAATGGAACAGTTGCTGATCCTATTGTTATTCACAACACGGCAACTGACGCTTACATGGTTTTTATAAACCAGGCTGATATTGCTGACACGTTAAACAGAGGTGCACTCACTTCTCAGTTCCTCCTCAACTGGGCAGCCGATTTGATAGGCGACAACCCATACCCCAGGGGTCCCACCCCGGCTAATGGTGCCATAGGTGTGCCCGCAGATGCAAATCTTAGCTGGACTCGCGGAGATGGTGCCCTTGAGGACGAAGTGTACTTCGGCACCGATCCCTGTGCTTTGCCCAAGGTTGCCACAATACAGAACCTGCCGCCGTTTCCGCCGACATGGAATCCC
>JAOUFU010000069.1 GCA_029858035.1 Phycisphaerae bacterium | reverse complement strand
GCCCAGGGTAATCATTGTGTTTACCGGCATAACGTCATTAAGAACTGTTACAAGGTCGATGATAACCATGATGATGGAATTCAATCATGGAGTGTTGGTCCGGGGGGAGTAGGCACCGGGACCGTCAGGAATGTGCTAATAGAGGCAAACTTAATCATCAATCATTCCGATCCCAACCAGAAGTACAAGGGCACGCCGCAGGGTATAGGCTGCTTTGACGGTTTCTATGAGAATTGGGTTATTGCCAACAATATTGTGATTGTCGACCACTGGCATGGTATTACTCTTGGCGGGGCAAGGAACTGCAAGATAATCAATAACACCGTAGTTGACATAAACCAGGAATCTCCCGGCCCGCCCTGGATAGTGATTGACAAACACAAAGACGGCAGGGAAAGTACCAACAACATAATTCGAAACAACCTGGCCAAGCAGTTCCTCTCGAAGCCCGATATCGGACAAATAGACCACAACATAGTCATTACGGATTATAACGACTTTTTCGTCGATTATGCAAAATTTGACCTTCGACTCAAAGCCGGGTCCCCTGCATGTGATGCCGGCTCTAACGAAGGAATAACCACTAAGGACTTTTCTCGGAATAATCGATTGCACGGCAGGACAGTTGATATTGGAGCCATTGAGTTTGTGCCTGAAAGCAGGTAATCCACCTGTCCGAATCCCTGCATGTTTTAGCCTGCCCCTACCTGTATCGGTTGACAGAGATCCAGACTCCCTTCTCACTTTTCCCTTCTACCTTCTGAAATCCGCTCCGCAGTCTTCCCTCACTTCATTCTTTTTGACTTTTCAACCAACTTACCGTAGATAACTCGATACTTATGTATATGTAATCTGCCCAATTCATCTACTAATTTCGCATCCTCTTGCCATAGTCTCCTGCTTGCTTTCCGGCTTCTTATATAACCTCCACCCATGTGCTGGGGGGATTCCTCTTTCCCTTTTCAATTCTTTTGTGATGCCTCGCCAGCCTGCCCTGTGGGAACTCGTTGAAGAAAACCCTCTCCCAAGTGAGTTTACCCCGAGCTTGGAGTTCACCCTGAGTGAAATCGAAGGGAAGGCAGAGAGTTGTCGTTAATAAAAAAATGCGTTTGTATTATTTTATTGACGGATTTGGAGATTTGTGGTATTTCATAGCCGCAGGCCATTAGAAACAACTGGGGTGTAAACCAACAGATTTCGGCTAAAAAGACGGTTTATCATCAGGATTAAAATATCAAGCGTAACCTAAATGGTAATAGGTGTAATTTTTTTAGTAAAAAAAATGAAAAAAACTGAAAAATCCCGTAGCTTCCATAGTGTACACATCTCTGAAATATGGTGCAGTATGTTCTCATGTATTGCGGTAGTTCTTTTCTGTTTTGTCTAAGTGCCGGTCGTCTGTTCCAGGAACCGGCTAAATAATGGATTAAGGGGGGAAGGAGGTATCAAGGATGAATGAGAGAGGAAATTCAAGCCTGTTGGGGAAAATTACTGTAGTGCTTGTTATATGCTGTTTGGTAATAGGCAGCTTTGTCGTAAACACTGCTGCCGCTTTGCCCGGCTCGGGGACGCAGCAAGATCCATGGCGGATAGAGTCTCTATCGGATTTCGATGAGTTTGCGGCTGATGCGAATTATTGGAATGGATATAGCAGATTACAGACGGATGTAAATTTGGAAGGGAGGATATACACCAGTGCTGTTATTGCTCCCGATGTGAATAACTTGGATTCTTCATTCGAAGGAGCTGCCTTTGTCGGTGTCTTTGATGGGAACGACCTTAAGATACTCAACCTGACCATTGATGACGGCGGAGCCGGTAACGATTATCTGGGGCTGTTTGGCTATATCGATGGAGGCCAGGTCATGAACCTGGGCATTGAAGGTGGTTCTGTCAGAGGTAATATTGCCGTCGGCGGCATGGTGGGCGGAAATTTGTACGGCACAATCACAAACTGCTACAGTACCGCCTCGGTCAGCGGAGGAGATAATTCGGGATTGATCGGCGGCCTGCTGGGCTTTAGTTACGCCGGCAGTGTTTCTAACTGCTATTCTACAGGTGATGTCAACGGTTCTGAAGAAGTCGGAGGACTGGTGGGCGATAATTTTTTTGGTAGTTTCTCGAACTGTTATTCTACAGGCGATGTCAATGGTGTTAGGTACGTCGGCGGCCTGGTGGGGGTAAATTATGACGATGTCTCGAACTGCTATTCTACAAGCGATGTAAGCGGGCTCGGCTTTGTCGGTGGACTAATCGGGAGAAACACTGCCCTTGTCTCGAACTGCTTCTGGGATACTAATACACAGACCCACGGAGTAACTAAAAGTATTGGTGAGAACATAGGCACAGCTACCAATGTGGCTTCTCTTACAACCGCACAAATGCAGACAAAAAGCACCTTTACCGATGCCGGCTGGGACTTTGTGAACATCTGGGACATCTGTGAGGGAAAGAATTATCCAGGATTTCTATGGCAGATTCCTATAGGTGATTTCATCTGTCCCGATGGCGTAAATTTCGTCGATTTTTCGTTTTTCGCAGGCCATTGGGCCGAAGACAACTGCGGAGCATCGAATGATTGCGATGGCACAGACCTTGACCGGTCAGGAACTGTCGAGAACAATGACCTTAGAATCTTTGCTGATAACTGGCTCAGAGGCCTTTAACAATTGATTATGGTATAGAGACTATCGAGCATCAAAAACTTGTCCGCCTCAGGCGGATCGAACTTCATAAATCTGCCTGCCCCGTGAGTTTACCCTGTGGGATAGCGAAGCGTTATCTCACTTGAGTGAAATCAGGGGTTAAAAAAAAGCACTTTTTTTCAGAGAATTGTCGGTTTTTGCTGCCTTTTGTTTGGTATTCTGTTAACATTCTTTGGTGTTTGCCTGACCCCTTAGGGGCCGGCAGGCAAACGTAAACCGCCAGCAGGCGAAGAAGACATTTCAATTTGCACGTCGTAAGCCACTGAGAGTCGGAGAATATCAACTATAGACGCCGAAAAAAGCGTAAAACCAGATGAAAGCCGTGCGAAACCATTGTCTGACTTTTGTTTTGTTCATGGGCATAGCGGGATCGCGTATTGACAGCCGCAGGACAAAACCTTAAAATGTCTGTTTAAAAGTAAGCACAGCATCGATTACCTGGAACTGTGCTTTAGGAGCATCCTATGGCAAGAGGTCGGGTCCGTTACTATTTTTATCATAGCCGGCGGGGAGCGATATTACTTCTGCTGTGGATGTGTCACTGCGCGGCTTTTGTCCACGGGGCGTCACTACAAACGTCTTCGGCAGACCAGGAGCTTTTTCGAAGCGATAAAGGCCTGGCACGTCTGTCCCGGCTCGGCATTAAGCAGGTAGTATTTGCAACAAGGCTCATCTACGATGATCCGCACTGGTATGCCAACATAGGGTACTTCTGCGACGATGAAAATCACAAGGCTTATGCCGGCAACGGCAAACCGGATGATAGCAAGCTGTACATATTGGATACCGAGACGGGCCGGATAAGAGTTCTACTGGACGGCAAAGGCGGCGGCATTCGGGACCCGCATGTTCATTACGATGGCAGGACCGTTCTGTTCTCATATCGCCCGGCCGGAACAGACTACTATAATTTATACGAAATGCAAACCGACGGCACGAAATTGAAGCGGCTAACAGACGGGCCATACGATGATATTGAAGCGATGTACCTGCCAACCGATGACATCGTCTTTATCTCGACACGCAGCAAACGCTGGGTGGGCTGCTGGATGACCCAGGTCGGCACGCTGTTTCGCTGTGACAGGCAGGGCAAAAACATATTTCCCCTCTCGTTCAATCCCGAACATGATAATACCCCCGCAATGCTGCCGGATGGACGGATACTCTATACACGCTGGGAATATGTGGACCGTTCACAGGTCGGATACCATCAGCTTTGGGCGATGAATCCCGACGGGACGAACGTGGCGGCCTACTATGGAAACCAGAAGCACTATCCACTTTACATCGACGCCAAAGCGATTCCTGGCAGCGACGATGTGCTTGTAATCGATTCGCCCGGGCACGGCCGGTCGGACCATCGAGGACACGTTTGTATCATAACGCCCAGGTTAGGTCCGGACGACAACCGGGGCTATCGGCGCATTTACGGCAAAGCCGCATATAACGACCCGTACCCAATTAACAGCACCCATTTTTTGGCGGCCTCTTACAAACAGCTTCTTCTGGGCACGACAGGTGGTGAAAGTTTTCCTGTTCTGACATATAAGGGCCGGGCGAACATCCATGAGCCCGTGCCGGTTTATGAGCGGGCGCGGGAGAAGATTTTGGCCGATCGTACGAATCCAAACCAGCCGACCGGACGGATGATCCTGGCCGACGTATACAGCGGCAGGAATATGGAAGGGGTCCAGCCGGGTCAAATCAAAAAGCTCCTCGTATTGGAAGCCCTGCCAAAGCCGGTCAACTTCAGCGGGGGGATGGACCTGACAAGCTGGCTCGGTACGTTCATGTTGGAGCGTGTCCTCGGCACCGTGCCTGTGGAAGAGGATGGCTCGGCATATTTTGAGGTGCCTGCCGGGCGGACCGTTTTGTTCGTCGCACTGGACGGCAATGATTTGTCCGTCAAACGCATGCAGAGCTTTACAAACGTCCAGCCGGGCGAGGTGCTTAGCTGTGTCGGCTGCCATGAGCATCGGGCACTGACACCCGCCCCAATTAGAGCAAACCGCCTCATGGCCGTAAGGCGTGCTCCCAGCCGAATCGAACCTTTCGAAGGACTCCCGGACGTGCTTGATTACCGCCGCCATGTTCAGCCGATACTCAACGAGCATTGTGTAAAATGTCATAACTACAAGCAGCGCGAAGGTCGCGTGGTTCTGACCGAGGATCTGGGTATCACGTGGTCTCTCAGCTACTATATGCTTCTTGCCAGGGGGCAGGTGGCGGACGGTCGAAATGGTTACGGCAACCAGAAGCCGCGCACAATCGGCACGTCGGCGAGCAAACTCATGCAAAAGATTGACGGGTCCCATTACGACGTTGCCGTAACGCCTCAACAATGGCGAACAATATGGATGTGGCTCGAGAGCAGCGCGCCGTATGCCGGAACTTACGCAGCCCTGCGCAACGCCGCCGAGCAGGTTAGACAAGGCCAGGCCGTAGCGGCATTCCATTCGCCGGTTTTAAACGTTACATGCGGGCAGTGTCACGGGCCGGGCAAGAAAGCGGCCCCGATACCCTACGGCTTGTCGAACGAGGAGAGGGCCAAATACCAGAGGCAGCAGAAGCTGGCTCCACACGAACGTATTGTGCGCGATGAGGATTCCCGCTTTTCCGCGCACGTCCTGCTCAACGTTTCGCGCCCGGATTACTCGCCAATGCTGCTCGGTCCCCTTGCCAAATCGGCAGGCGGCTGGGGCACTTGCGAACATCAGTTCAGCAGTAAGGACGATCCGGAGTATCGGGCGCTGCTTGCAGCAATGCAAAACGGCAAGAGGCAAATGGACCAGGTCGCCAGATTCGGAACGACGGCGTTCAAGCCAAACCGGCAGTACGTTCGTGAGATGAAGCGATTCGGTGTTTTGAAACCGGAGTTCAACCTGGACCGAGGGCCCATTGATATCTTTGAGACGGACCAGCGGTACTGGAAACTGTTTTGGTACGAGCCCGGGAACGAGAAAAAATGGGCCTTTATCGAGTGAACTCTTTGCCTCAAAGCAGGCCCCGGATTGGAAAGATTAGGCCACAAAAAACTTACCAAAACGTAAGATAAAGTTAATAAGGAGGTCTTCGATGTGCAAAAATAATGTGTCCTTCAGGTTGTTTGTTTTGATGATTTTCGTCGTTGTTTGTATTCAGGCTTATGCACAGGTTTCGGCTGTAAAGGAGGGAAAAAGCTGGCAGGCCAGGGGTGAATTGGCCGACGCTGCCGCCGGGCGCAGCAAGGACACTATCTACCACGAGGAAAAGGTGCCTGATTATACTTTGCCCGACCCGCTTGTTATGGCTGACGGGACGAAGGTTACAAATGCCGAGATGTGGCGAATGAAACGCAGGCCGCAGGTTCTTGAGCTTTTCCGAAAATACGTCTACGGCAGGGCGCCGGTTGGCCGGCCTAAAGGAATGACGTTCAAGACTTTCGAACTGGACCGCAAGGCCCTGAACGGTCTGGCCACCCGCAAGCAGGTAACGGTGAGTTTTACCGGCGAAGAAGACGGGCCGAGTATGGACATCCTCATCTATCTGCCGGCCGCCGCCAAGGGGCCCGTACCGACTTTCGTTCTCCTGAATTTTGGCGGCAACCATACCATCCATCCCGATCCTGCCATCAGGCTGTCGACGCGCTGGATGCGCGATAACCGCAAGGCGACGGAGGAGACGCGCGGAAGCAGTTCTGCATCCTACCCGGTGGAGAAGATTCTCGCCCGCGGCTACGGCCTGGCGACTATCTACTACGGTGACATTGACCCGGATTTCCACGATGGTTTCAAAAACGGTGTGCATCCGGTGTTTGACAAGCTCGTCGAAGGCAAACGTGCGCAGGATGCGTGGGGTTCTATCTGTGCGTGGGCGTGGGGACTGAGCCGGGCTATGGACTACTTCGAGAGCGATGAACAGATAGATGAAAGCCGGGTTGCCGTGCTTGGGCACTCGCGCCTTGGCAAGACTTCGCTTTGGGCCGGGGCACGCGACGAGCGGTTCGCATTGGTGATTTCCAATAACTCCGGCTGCGGCGGCGCTGCCTTATCGCTCAGACACTTCGGCGAAACCGTCAAGCGGATTAACACAAGTTTTCCCCATTGGTTCTGCGATAATTTCAAGGAGTATAACGACCAGGAAGACCTGTTGCCTGTTGACCAGCACATGCTCATTGCATTGATGGCCCCTCGGCCGGTATATGCGGCCAGTGCCGATGAGGACCTCTGGGCAGACCCGCTCGGGGAGTTTCTTGCCTGCAAAAATGCCGGGCCGGTTTATAAACTTCTGGCCCTTAAGGCTCTGGAGGTCGAGAAAATGCCTGCCCTGAATGAACCCGTCCAAAAGGGCAGGATCGGCTATCATATTCGCACAGGCGGCCACGGCCTGACTGAATACGACTGGCAACAGTATATGGATTTTGCCGACATCCACCTCAAAGGAACCAAACAATCTTCGCGCGATAGGAAAGATGAAGTTTTCTCCTGCGATTTCGAGTCGGACAAATGGTACGAGCAATTCGGCATGCGCAGCAATCCCGAACGCGTCGAAGTAATCTCATCCGATTCTGCGCAGAAGTTCGAGCCGCTGGCAGGCAAGGCGATGCGAATCAAAGTTGACGACGGCGGCCATTACGGTGCAAGCATCATGTACCGTTTCAAAAGTCAGACAGGTGACGAACCGGAAGAGATTTACTTCCGCTACTACCTGAGATTTGCCGACGACTGGAATCCGGAAGGCGGGGGCAAACTGCCCGGCATCTCCGGGACCTATGGCCGGGCCGGTTGGGGCGGCCGTCCGTCCGACGGACGTAACGGATGGTCGGCCCGCGGCCTGTTCAAAAGACAGACCGATGGGAAAACGCCTGTCGGTTATTACTGTTACCATGCGGACATGAAGGGCCGTTACGGATCCGATTGGACATGGGACACTGAACAAAGGGGCCATCTTCAAAACAATCGCTGGTACTGCATCGAACAGTACGCAAAGATGAATACGCCGGGCAAAAACGATGGTATTCTGCGAGGCTGGGTCGATGGGCAGCCGGCCTTTGAAAAGACAGATGTTCGTATGCGAGATGTTGACACACTCAGGATTGAGGCGGTCTGGCTGAATCTCTACCTGGGTGGAAGCTGGGTTGCCAAAAGCGACCACCACTTGTACATCGACAACGTGGTTATAGCCCGTGACTACATTGGGCCGATTCAATGAGACATAAGGTGATGACAGGAATTCCCAAAAAATGCACAGTAATGCTCATTCTGTTTATCCAGGCCGGCATATTCTTCTTTTACGCACCACGTGCATGGTCAGCCCCTTCAAACCAGGCCCAGAAGCTAATATTAGGTTTCGAAGAGGCGGAGCTTAGCCGGGGTGCGCATATTTCGCGGGAGGAGAAGCCGGGACGGCAGAGCTGGTTTTATCTGTTGGAACGTCCCGAAGGATTCGATTTTGCAGCACGCTTTGAGTGGCCCGGGGAGACCAACCGCGCATGGACATGGCAATGTAGGCCGGGAGCCCACACCGAAGGCGAGTTGGCCCTGGTCACAACTGTTGCGCCGGTCAATACTGAAAAACAAACAGCAACCTACCGCCGGACCGAATTCCTCTCCTACTTCTATCCCAATATCCGCAGGGGATTTGTTGAGGCACGGCCCTTGATGACGAGTTTCCAATGGCTGGTCAAGGCCAGGCCGGATCTTAGGGATTTCTCCGGCTACGACTTGCTCTGGGTGGATCTTCACTGTGATGCCGGGCCAGTCGAACTGTGGCTGGCTCTCGAAGACAATCTTCTGGAACCACCCGTAATGAGAACCTACAAGATACCTGAAAAAAAGTGGGTAACAGTCGAGCTTGACCTGAAAGAAGCTTCGCGGGTTCGAGAGCTTGAGTTGACCAGAATCACCAACTTCTGGCTCATGGCCAAATCACCTGTTCAAACCACCGTGCGTATAGACAACATCAGGATAGTCAAACAGGGTGTCCCTGCAGCTAACAGGCTTCTTCGGGACAACAGTCCGATGGCCGTCCCCGTCATTCGGCCGAAACGACCTGAGCTGCCGAACGTCCCCTCGACAGCGAAATCCGACCGGACCGTCATGAAGCTCACGAAACCCGTTACAGTAGCTGCCGGCTCTATTGTCCCCTTCGGATGGGTGTCCGCTTATGACAACAAACACATCTTCGTAGCCTATAGTGCCAGGGATAAAACCAATCCCGAGGCTAAGGACGAAGCCAAGGCCGTCTACACGGATGACGGCGGCCGCAGTTGGAAGCAACTTACCGACCCCACGGCCCGCAACCTCGACCACGGCACCGCACGGGGCTGTGCCATTGATGTAACAGGCGACGGAATTGCCGTATCAAGCGGACCGGGCTGCGCGGGGCTTGGCAATCCCAATCCGAGACAGCACCTGACCAAATACACCTTTACCGGCAAAGGCTGGGAAGCACGGTTTCCCACTATTCTGGATTCCGACATTCGGCACTGCGGTTCCAATGCCTCGGTGGTGCGCATTCGCAGCGGTCCTTTCAAAGGACGCCTCTGGGCTGCCTGGGGGCAGGTCGGACGTGAACATTCCATAGATGTACATGTGAAGTTCTCCGACGATGATGGCCGAACGTGGATTCCCTGGGGCAAGGGGGCAGCACTTGACGGTTCGCAATCGGCCGAGTGGTCAGATGGAACCTATGGCTATCCCGAGACCGTGGTCTGTCCTTACAAGGAGCATGTCGCCTGCTTCTGGCGGCACAAACGCAGGTGCGGCGTCATGTGGTCGGTCTATGACGGCTCAGGCTGGTCGGAGCCGGTAGAGATATCACCGATTACCCTTGACAATATGGATGGTGCCTACCGGGCAACGATGTCGGCAGTCACTAAAGGGGATCGCGAGATATTCTTTACTGCAACAGGCCTCAATACGGTATTGCGCTGGGATGGCAAATCCTGGCACAACGAATCCGTAAGCATCGAAGATGGAGGCATGCTCTCTTTGGCGGGGGATATCGTAACGCTTTTCACCTCCGGAAAAGTGGACCGCAGATGGAAAGGTGTTCGCTGGCAGCGACGGGCAAGCCTCCAATGCTACCAGCGTTCCCCGAACGGCCGATGGGTGGGCCCTGTAAATCTCACGCCTGAATTTACTATGGACGAGTATCGATCACTCGCAGGCTTCTCCGTTCCGCCCTATGCCCCCGAAAACTTCATACCCCTCGCCTTCAGTGATTTTGACGAGGGAACAGTTAAACTTCTGAAAGTGCCGGTACCTTTGAACATGCACAAGAAAGATAAGTGAAGCAAAATCCTAACGCGCGGGCTTAAGAAAGTGTTCCAGGAAAAGGTAAATCTGCTCGTTCGATTCAGTGGTTGGCGAATGACCTTCGCGGTTAGTCATGGCGACCCTGTTCGCACAGCCCAGAAGCTCATTGACGGCAATAGTATGGTTCAGGACTTTCCAGCGCTCAGGCCGGTCCTCCGAGCCGCCGGAGACCAAGAACGGCCTGGGTGCCATCAAAGCATGCAATTCGTGCAGATCATGTCCCTCCAGGAAAAGTTGTTTGTAAGCACCTGTTCGAGGCCCGCTCTTGCTTGGAATGCCTCGTTGACGCTGTATGTCAGATTCATATCCTAAATACCATGGCTCCCAGTAGTTCACATTGGCCCGGCTTTCATCAAAGACAATACCCGGATCCGACCAAACACTACAAGCAAACTTCTCATAAAGACAAGAAGCAAACATCGCCCATTTTCCGCCATACGAATGGCCCATGACGGCGATGCGGTTAGGATCAACCTCAGGCAGGCTGGCCAGCGCGTTGTAGCAATTAGCCGCCACGTAGGCCAACGCCGAAAGAGGCTGGAGCGGAATTTGGCCTTCAGAGGATTTATATAAAGGCTTATATGGAGGTCTTAGGCTGCAGAAGTCCGGCGTACCGATTGATAAGGTTACGAAACCACGCCTGGCCAACTGATAACCAAAATCACGCAACTCCTTGCCCAGACCCGCCCCGGTTTCCGCATCATAGTAGACAACTATCACCGCAGAGAATATTCCCTTACCCTCCGGAACAAGCATATAGCCCTGTACTTTCTGCTGCTCCGGTGCTATCTCGACACGGACTTGATGTTGAGTAAAGTCTTCACGCTGCTCTTTATCCAGGTATTCGATTTTCGGTTTCTCAATCAGTGGCGGCCAACTACCCATGATCCCCTGCCACTTCTTCAGTATTTCCTTTCTGCGTCTTTGCCAGTCCTCTTTTGTCTTTACGAAAGTCCCACCGTAGAATTTCAAAGCAAACTTATATTCCCCAAAGTCATTGGCAAGTTCGGGAGGAGGTCTAAAAAATGGAGCAATTTTCCCGGGAACACTATTTGTTTCACCGCTGCTGTCCCTGTTGCCCTGACCACACAAGGTGGCCTGGTTAAGCGATAGTAACAACATAATGGAAAGCAAAGTAATTTTCTTCATCCTCATAGCAATCCACTGAGATTTACCCAATCAAGAGCATTTTCCACTATAAGATAAGCTATTTGTCTCGGTTTTACAAGCTCTTGAGATGTTAAGGGAAAACAACTTACGACAACTGTCGATAATCAGGCTAATACCATAAAAGGCCATTTGGAGGCAACATTCGTGCTCGCACACCGGCCCTCACAAACTTGCAGGACAACTCCAAATGTTCAAGGATCTGCAGTCAAACACGATGCTGCTGACAAAGCTTTGCCCCATTTTTTCCCTTGTCTCCCATCATCGTAATCGGTAAAATCAATATTTCAGGTTTTATAACTAAACAGCTAAAACAATAACAAAGGGGAAAAAATGGCAGAGAAAAACCTCGTACAAAGACGTCAGTTCCTGAAATCCACGGCGGCCGCCGGAATCGGATTAATCATTCTACCAGGCGGCACACTCTCCGGCGCAAATGCGGCCAGCAACAAACTAAACGTGGCCCTGATTGGTGCATGGGGCCGGGGCCGCGCCCACCACGATTCCATTTCGAGCGAAAACGTCGTGGCCCTGTGCGACGTCGACGAGAACAAACTGGCCCAGGCCGCAAAAAAGTTCCCGAATGCAAAGCACTACGTCGACTGGCGCAAGTGCCTCGAACAAAAGGACCTCGATGCCGTAATTTGCTGCACCACGGACCATACTCACGCCTTCGTCGCCAACTGGGCGCTGAACCGCGATCTGCACGTATATTGCGAAAAGCCGCTGGGCAACACCGTGGAAGAAGCACGCGTGGTCCGCGCGACATATCTAAAGAAGAAAAATAAGCTGGCCACTCAGGTCGGTACCCAGCGTCACGCCCAGCCCAACTTCGAGCGTGTGCGCGAGCTGGTAAAGGACGGAGCGATCGGTGACCTGACGGATGCGTATGCATGGGGCAACCGCCAGATTCGCAGGCCCGGCTATCTGCCCGCAAAAGGCGAGCCGCCCAAGAATCTCCATTACGACCTATGGATTGGCCCGTCCCCCTGGCATCCCTACAATCCCGGCTACTTCGGAGGCTGCCTACAGTGGAACATGTACTGGGACTTCGGCAGCGGCCAGATCGGCGACATGGGAAGCCACACGATCGACCTGGTGTGGAACGCGATTGACGCGGATCGTCCGACGACGGCGGAAGGTGAGGGCGAGAAATTCAATCCTGAAGTCACTCCCGTCGAATTGCACACATCTTTCGATTTTCCGGCCAACGACTGGCGCGGGCCTATCCGGGTCCACTGGTATCAGGGCGGCATGATGCCTCGGTCGCCGAAGAACTATGTCGATTTGAATAAAATCGGACACGGAGCGATGTTCAAAGGCACCAAAGGCTTTCTCGTCTGCGATTTCGATTCCCGGATTTTGCTGCCGTTCGGCAATGATGCGGACCTGACGTATTACAAGGGACGGGACAAGAAAGACGTGATTCCGCCACTGGGTCACTTCCAGGAGGAATGGATCCGGGCCTGTAAGGGTGACCTGAAAACGCATTGTGATTTCGACTACGGTGGAACGGCGATCGAGATGATGCTCCTGGGACTTGTGGCCTATCGCGTCGGCAAGAAAATCGACTACGATGCCAAAAACGGCCGCGTTACCAATAGCGACGAGGCCAACGCTCTGCTGAGTAAAGAGTACCGCCCCGGCTGGACCCTCAACGGCTAAGGCAACGACCCAAATGAGTCTAAATTACGATACGCTGCACAGGATGCTCCTGTGCCGATTAGGCTCTACCCTCACAGAACCCATTGCTGGTATCAGGTACCTTCTATCAGATGGACGAGTTTAGTGTGCGAGCGCATTGTATCTTGTAGGCAGGCTGGCGCTTGACAGATATTTATCTTTGCCGGCTCTTCTTTATTATGGTAACATTTCCTGGATTCTATAAGAGCCCGCAATGTACATAACTGCCAATATGTAAGTGTTGACAAGACTTTCGAACGGGCCGGGCGAGCATGGTGTCTCCGGCTGTGGCGATTGCCTTTTGATAAGGGAGCTGTGAAATGAACGGGATGTCCATAAGTATTCGGATTCGCCTCAGCGTTATGATGTTTCTGCAGTACATGATGTTGGCCGTGTGGTCGGTGCCCCTGGCGGCATATCTGACCAATATGGGGGTCGAGGGCATCTACAAAGCCGCGATCTTAAGCTCCATCGGCCTGGGCTGTCTGGCCTCACCGATCATTTGTATGATCGCGGATCGTCACTTTGCCAGTCAGAAGGTCCTGACGATCCTGAATTTCGGTTGTGCCGTGCTGTTCTTCCTCGCCGCCCGGCAGACCAATCCGATGATGCTGT
>JAOUFU010000525.1 GCA_029858035.1 Phycisphaerae bacterium | reverse complement strand
TTCAATCTCATAGTAGAGTTTCAGGCCATTGGAAATGACGAAACCATTTGTCATCATTGTTTCCTCCATTTCGATGAGCCGCCGGTTTAGATGGAGCAGGCTAACATTGCCTTTCACGTGGACGGCAATTCCGCTGCGCTTAGCTCACGGGTTCTTTAGGAAGCTCAAATAGAAATCTGTAAACACCAAGAAAATGCCGATGTTCACTATCAGCCGTTCCCAGAATCGATTCCTAAAGAAAAGTAAATCTACACCAACTACAACGGCTATCATCACCAGGCTGTAAAGCATGACAAGCATGTTTCTTGTCATTTTAATCACCAGTTCATGGCGGAATCAGGCTTTTGTATTTTGTTATTAATTCCCGTCAAGGCTGCCCCCGTAACCGTCCTCCTTTATGGCGCGTTCACGTCAGTAAAACAGCCATTACAAGCTGTATTGTTTTGCCCTTCGTCGTCATCCCGAATCCTCCTTTTGCTCTGAGATTCTTTGAAGGCATCAGCTTTCCTCTCACCACCATCCGGTCTGCGCCCGCTGTCTGCGCTTTCGGGCGCACCCCGGCGCTTCGCGCCGAAGCCTTACCGGTAAAAAAAACAGAGGAATCTATAAAAAGGTTATCAAGGGGTCCGGCAGCTGTCTATTGGACTTTGGTCCAATACGGCTGATCAGGGGACGCGGCTGCTGTGGCGGTAACCTTGCGGATTAAAATGTGACAGGTTTGGGTTACTATGGCTGTCAAAGATACTCTCAGGATACCGGTCATCGCGCTCCTGATCTGCGCGGCCGGAGCGCCTGTCGTTACCATACCGGCCAATTGACACCGGCCCCGCAGGGGATTTGGACCATGGAGGGAATCATAACTGCCCGAACAATTTCGATTCCTGCAGTTTGGTTCTTGCTGCCGGTGTTATTATGCTCTTTACCTCCGAAGGTGAGGATCATGCACTACTGAAGGAGGCGCGGCGTCAGACACTATCTCTATCAGTGTATGACTGAGAGTGCACAGAGGTAAAGATTATTAGCACTTGCCCAGTCCACCTGATAATCCGCAAATTTATCTATTGATAAAATTTGCGGATTATTGATACAAATATACATCTGTGAACTTTATGGGGAAAATAGGGATCGAGAATAACAAGCGCTGACTGCATCTAGGAATAATCAAGAGCAAAATATGCTGGAAAAATTAGCCATCCTCAGACAAGCGTGGCAGCAGCCGGGCAACAAGAGAGCAACTGGTGGGACTTATGCTCTTTCCGGATTTGATTATCAATTTACCGTTTTTCTCCTCCGATATATCAAGCGCTTTTATAATGCCCTCAAGAACGAGGAGCAATTCCCGGCACACGATAGCTTAAGTATCGAGACAATTAGTGACGTCACTGAATTAACACCTGAGGGGCTACTTTTTATTACGCAGGTTAAACTGGGGGCAAATGAGAAGTTCGACAAGATATTTTCCGAATTTTGGGGAATTTTCGAATTAGCCAAGCAGGTCATTCCTGGCGATGAGGACAAACTTCATTTCAAGCTCTGCACTTCTAGGATATCCTCATCTGACATTAGAGCTAAGTTCAGATTATGGGCGAAAAGAGAGAAGAAATCCGAAATGAGTGTAAGTGAGTTCGAACGTCACATTCACGCTGAGGTTATACCGCAGCCCGAAGATGAAATCATGCATATTCTCATAAAGGAATTACGTGATGACAAGCCCGTCGAACATCTTCGCGCTTGGAAGGGCTGTCTTTTGTCTGCCACAAAAAAGGAAAATATCGACTCAGCGATAAAAGAAATATGGAAAGACTTGATTGCAATCGCAAACAGGGTAGAAAAACGTGAAGTGCCCATTCATGTGTGGCAAAGCACTGATAGGCCACCCAGTGAAGTTGTCTACGGTGAGGTGCTAACAGGGACTCAGCCGCTGGTTTATCAACTCCGCAAAGGCTTTTTCGCACCAAGGCCAAATGTCTATGCTGATCTTGCCGAGTCGTACTCCGAATGGCGGCAGTCGCTTCTAGATAATACTGACGTAAGTATTCGGCTACCGGTGTTCTGGATCGGGGGCCGTTCAGGCACTGGAAAGAGCATAGCCTTACTTCATCTGTTGGCTAATATTCATTCCGAGGAAAACGTCCGCATTTTCTGGCTACAGCAGAGTATCCAATATTTGCCGGATGCTATTAGATGGGCTGTCTCACTTCGCAAGCAAGGCTATGACACAATAATTGCGGCGGATGATCCATTTGCGCCGGCAACACAGCAAAATATTGAGATATGGCAACGAGCTTTTGACGAGTTGAATCCGCTACGCTCTCAAGGGGAGGTGGATAGTATGCCTGTTCTTCTGTGCTGTGGCCCCACTGAACATGGTCAGAACCTGAGAGACGAGGAACCTGACAATGTAGATGTCACAATAAAGAAACTCGAACCAGAAGATCAAACTGACTATGAAATTTTAAGATCATGGTATAAGAAGCGGACGGGAAATGAACCTCCAGCGGTTGGAGATGAGAATGTTTTGCTCGTGCAGTTATTTTTCGAATGGAAAACCAAGGGGCCACTGCCTGAGTTCGCCAAACGATTCAAGGACCGCATTAATGAGGCCGACCCGCAAGGAGAACTTTTCAAAAGATTTTCTAAGGTTTTAGCGGCAAACAGACTCTATATCGGTTATCCAAGTGAGGCGTTCAGGAAGGGTCTTTCTCTCAAGCACTGCGAAACTATAGAGCTTCTAACTCAGGAAAATCATCTCGCTGATATGAATGTGGGCCGCAAGGGCATTTGGCTCGCACATCCACACCTTTCGAACGCCATTTATGAGGCGTGGTTTCCTGCTGACAGACCACCGATTAGCCGAGATGGTCATCTTGCAGACATAATCAATGACTCATTCATGTATGAGAAAAAACCGTTTGAAAGGATGGCGCCTTTGTGGGCCATTTCAAGGGCATTGGACGAAGAGAGACTCGGCCCGTCCGATTTTCGCCGTGAAGAATTTGGAGGCGCTGTGACGATTTCAGGGCTCTGCAAGAGCCTTTCCAAAGACGGCTATAGACCCAGGACAAGGAACCAAATCAATACGTTAGATTGGCTTAATGATGTTCTAAAGATGCCGGATTTATATTCCAGAATTCAACTGACCAAGAGCTCACAACCGCCATCTGCAAATGTAA
>JAOUFU010000524.1 GCA_029858035.1 Phycisphaerae bacterium | reverse complement strand
TGACTCCGGCAAACCATGCCAGAACAACAAGGCCTGTAGAAGCAAACCTTGTGATATAGATAGCTACAAAATAACTCAAGAGCCCTACTCCTGCCCAGAAAAGTCTATTTCGCCATAAAATCGATGTGTTTACCTTTGCGAATTCGGCAGCGAGGGTATCCGGGCCTCCAAGACGATGGGCAGCCACTAAAAAGGCTTCCTGCTCGGACAGCTTCGATGCTGTAAGGCTGTCGATTTCTTCAAGCAAATGGGTTTCCAGTTCATCGATATCCGGCTTTGCACAAGTTTGCTTTTCTGATAAGTTCATACGCCAACTACTAATTGCATAATTTAAGTCAAACATAGTTCTTCCTTCCATAATTGCTTTAACGTTGAATACACAAGCATCCATTGACTACGCTGTTCTTCTAAAACCGTCGTTCCTTTATCTTCGATTCGATAGTATCTACGCTTGCGCCCTGTTTCGGAAATACGATCTTCCGACTTGATCAGGCCCTGGTTTTCGAGTCGGTGCAGGACGGGATAGAGCATTCCGTCGGTCCATTGCATTTTGCCGCCGGACAAATCACGAACCTGCTTTATTATGGCATAGCCGTAATTTTCGCCCTGCGAGAGAATGGAAAGGACCAGCGGAGTGGCCGAGGCGGCAACTAAATCTTTTGAAACAGTCAATTTCGTATCTCCAAATCAAAATATCTATAATTAATATACATAGCAGTTCTATGTATATATGTCAAATAAAAAATTCCTTCCATACGAATATTTTTTTGCCTCTGAAATTGGCTTTGTTTTGGCATAATATTGGCTTTAATTGGGTTTGAATTGGCTTTAATTGGCTTTGATTGGCTTTGAATTGGCTTTTTTTTCCTACTTGACCAAGTGTCCATTCTGTCGTAATCCTTTGTTAATACTTTAGTTACGTTCACTTGACTTTTTGGGAAATTGGCTTTGTTTTGCAAAAAAAGGTTTATAATTTCGTACGTAATCTTTCGTAGTCGTAAGTCGTTTGTTAATCGCGGATTACACAGATTTCGCGGACCTACTTGGTAAGTAAGCAAAGACCAAAGACTTACTTGATAAGTAGGCAAGGACCGATTAGTCGCTAGTATATAGTATTCAGTATTTAGCTTGTTGAGGACCTTCGGGCATACTTTTATTTTAGGCGGCATAAAACGGTTATTTTTGGTCATATGTACACCAAAATGTTCAAAAACTCTGCTTTTATTGACAAATATTGGTTTTTTTGTGTATCTGCTGATACGATTCGTGCCCTTCCGGGCTTTTCGTGCGGTGCTCCGCTAAACTGGCGCCTACTGGCAGTCCGAGTTTACCTTTCGACAAACATGCAAGCATATTGACAGATCTCCAAATATAATTCAACAAAAAAATAAAAAATTAATCATTGACATCTACGACAGGATGTCGTAAAACTACGACAAGCTATCGTAGTTAGATTTAAAATTAAGAATTACCAAAGTGAAACAAGAGCAATTAGCAAATGCGGAATTGGCAGTCATGAATCTGCTTTGGCAGACCGATCAATTAACTGCTCGCAAGATTCGTGAGAAACTCTATCCAGACGCAAGCAAAGCACAGCATGGAACTGTACAGAGACTTTTGCAGCGTCTGGAGGACAAGGGATATGTCAAGCGTGACCGCAGTTTGTCCGTCCATCTATTCTCGGCTGCTATCTCTCGCCGGGCCTATGCGGGCGGGCAATTGGAGCTGCTGGCATCCAAATTGACGGCAGGTTCGTTCGCCCCGCTGATTACACATCTCGTCGAGGAGAAGAAGATCTCCCGTGACGAGATTGACCGGATCCGGGGCATACTTGACAGGCAGCAAGGCGAGGGGAAACAAGGATGACTGATTTCTTCTTACAGATTGGCCTTAGCAATGCATGTTTCTCTTTGGCCCTGGCAATCGTGGCGATGGTCGTGGGAGCAAGAGCCCGGCGTCCTAACCTTGCGCATTTGCTTTGGCTACTTGTTTTTGTGAAGTTACTGACGCCGCCTGTCATAACGATTCCCATTTTCACGATTCCTGGACAGGGCGAAACCGGCATCGCAATCAATGACCATTCACAACCGGTACCGCTGGACGCTAACACTCGTGAGTCGGACGTAGATGGACAACCAGATGCTTCCCTTTCAGCGAGAATCGGGTCTGTGATGTGGAATCCCGGAAGAGAATGGTTGCCGCCAATCTGGTTGCTGGGAAGCGTGGTTGTTTTTGCTTGGTCGCTGGTCCGGTTTTGTCGCTTTATCCGCCTGTTGGCGGCGGAATCTGAAATTGCACCACAGGAATTACAGACTGCCGCAGTGGAGATTGCGCGCCGATTGGAACTGAATATAACCCCGATGATTCATACGACGTCAGCACGTGTTTCGCCCCTCGTATGGTGGGCTGGCGGGAGAGTACGAATTGTTATTCCAACCACTTTGCTCGACCAAATGGATGCTGGGCAGTGGCAATGGATTTTGGCGCACGAAGTGGCGCACGTACGGCGGCGAGATTACATGGTCCGATGGCTTGAGTGGCTGGCTTGTGTCTGTTTCTGGTGGAACCCTGTGGTGTGGTGGGCACGACACAACTTGCGCTCCAACGAAGAGATCTGCTGCGACGCCCTGGTCATATCCAGCCTAAAGCCTACACCCAACTCTTACGCAAACTCACTTTTAACAGCAATCGAGTATCTTGCTTGTCCGGCTCTCCGCGCACCGGCAATGGCAAGCGAAATCAACAGCAGCGGATTTCTTGAAAGGAGATTTAAGATGATCGTATCAGAAAACTTAAAGCGGTCGAACTCACATTGGCTGCAGATATGTGTCCTGTTGTGTGCAATGGTCGTGCTTCCCCTAGGCATCACATCCGCCGCGGATCATGAAGCAGTCGGCAGACGGCTCAGAGCTGCGTTAGAGGCAGGTGAACTGACGCCTCAACAAGCAAGGGCCATGATGGGAGTGCTCAAGAAAGAGGCCAGCAGGAAGGAAGTCGACATCGACGCAATCGGCAGGAAGAAAGTCGCCGACAAGAAGAAGGCCGACATCGACGCAATCGGCAGGAAGAAAGGCACCGACAAGAAGAAGGTCGACATCGACGCAATCGGCAGGAAGAAAGTCGCCGACAAGAAGAAGGTCGACATCGACGCAATCGGCAGGAAGAAAGTCGCCG
>JAOUFU010000068.1 GCA_029858035.1 Phycisphaerae bacterium | reverse complement strand
CAGGAAGAGAGGGAAAAGCTCATGGCCGAGATGCGCGAAAAATGGCAGAATATGTCCGAGGAGGAAAGAGAAAAGGCCATGGCCGAAATGCGCCAGAGAACCGGTGGCAGAGGCCAGCGCATGGGGCGTGAAGACCAGCTCAAAGCAATTGAAGAGGTTGAAAAGCAGCTTGCGAGCCTGAAAAAAGGCATACAGGCCCAACCAACCGAGCGAAGGTCATTTCAAGACATGTCCGAAGAAGAAAGAACCAAGATGAGAGAAGAGTTCACCAAAGCCCGTGAAGAACGAAATAAGGCGTTCAAGACGATTATAACGCAAATTGCCAGACTTCAGGGCCAGGGGGAGCCGGCAGAAGGCGAAGAACTTCTCATAATAAACACCGCCCAGTTGAAACCGATTCAGGAGCTTGCGGTAAAAGAAAAAGCCAAGGAAACGGCCCAGCGTCTCGAAAGGCTCATGAGTCGAGGCCGGGGAGGTTTTGGAGGCAGGCCGACGGGTGGGAGACCCCCGGCGTCAAGTACTACTGGTGGTACTACAGAACGTCCACGGCGGCGTTCAACTCAAGAGTAGCGCCGAATCTGAAAATCCAGCCAGGGACCGGAATTTATATTATAAAATTCTGACGGCTGTGTAGTTAATAGTAGCGAATTTGAAGACTTGTTTAAACGACCTGCTCCGGCAGACACCGGGGCAGGTCGTATTACTACCCAGAACATTCAATCTCCAGAAGCAGGCAGCAATTATTACCAAAATTGGGCGGGAAAGTGAATTGGCTCCGATTTGCTGGTTTTCGTCCTTGCAAGATGAGTCCGGGGGTGTGTATAATACAGTGATGATTTCCGGAGTGGGAAATCAGTTTGGTTGAGCTGTAAATTCTTTACTTGTTTTTGGAGGTAAATATTATGAAAAGATACCTAATGTTAACCATTGTTACTATGATGGTTCTGTCATTGGTCTTCCCTGTCTTCGGCCAGCTCGAAAGCAAAGAAGGCGGTCAGCCCCTCGAAAAGGGTGGAAACACCGGCATCCTCTCTCCTGAAGAAAGGCTTAAATTAAGAGAAAAATGGCCGACGATGTCTCAGGAAGAAAGGGATGAGTTTAGAAACCAAATGCGTGAAAGAATGGGCCCCATGAGACCACCGACGAGAACTATGACACCGTCCGAACCATCACCAAGAGTGTTCGAAGATCAAATCGCAAAGCTGAAACAAAAACACGAGGAAGCCATCAACGAGCTGAAGGCGATTCGCGAGCTGGCGGTAAAAGAGAAAGCCAGGCTGACGACCGAGCGGCTCGACAAGCTGATCAACAAACACCAAAAGGAATATGAAGAGACCCTGCAGTCATTGGAGCAAAGACGCGACAGATTTGAAAAGATGCGCTTGGAGCGTCCGGACAGAAGACTAGGGGCCGAAGAACGTCAAGCCGCCTGGCCGGCTCTACCGTTTACACTCAAGAGCTTTGACGGCAAAACTATAAGTCTTTCCGAATACAGGGGTAAAACTGTAGTGCTGGAATGGCTCAACTTCGAGTGCCCGTTTGTCAATTACCACTACGACAAACCCAAAACGATGATAAAGCTGGCAAACAAATACAAGAACAAAAACGTCGTCTGGCTGGCTATAAACAGTACAAGCCATACGACCCCGGAGGCGAACAAAGAGTTTGCAGAAAAACAGAAGCTCCCGTATCCGATACTCGATGACAGGTCGGGCAGGGTCGGCCGTGCCTATGGCGCCAAGACAACGCCGCACATGTTCATCATAAACCCAAGTGGACGCATCGTCTACGAGGGCGCGATTGACAATTCACCGCTTGGTAAAACACCTGAAGGAAAAGAGTTGACCAACTATGTTGACAAGGCCCTGGAAGAAACGATCACAGGAAAAATGGTAAGTACCAAAAATACCGAGCCTTATGGCTGCTCTGTAAAGTACCCCTAACAGGACCATTTTCCGAGAACAAACTAAAACATAAGCAGCGAACAAGGGCCGGCGGCATGAAGTCGTCCGGCCCTTTTTTTACAAACCGGCGTATTGTAAGAGTCCGGATTCAGTGACCGAAAAGTCAGGCCGGCTTCGCCCAAAATCTTTGCAGTATTATACCACTTACAATGAGGACCAGGCCTATTACTGTTGACAAGAGTATCTTTTCTCCAACGACAAGAGAAACCACAAAAAGGGCAAAAAACGGGACCAAATAAATCAAGTTCGTAACATGTGCCGTTGTCTTCGATAGTCTTAATGCCTTCAGCCACACCAAAAAAGTAATCCCCAACTCACACAATCCGACGTAAACTGCTCCGAGGAAGCCGTTACGAGTTGGTATTTTCAGCTCTGAGAAAAGCAGGATAGACAGAAATATAAAAACGGTCCCGAATGCAAAATTAACAAACAGCCTGACAGCCTCATCATGCTTATCCTTTACATTATAAATCCAGAATAGCGCCCATACTACCGAACTGCCTGACGCCAACAACACTCCCAAAGTGTCGGTAAACCTGAATCCCAGGACATCTCCCTCTGTTGCAATGACAAAGACGCCAAGAAAGCTAATAATTATAGCAAGAATGCTCCTTAGCTTGATTTTCTGATGCAGTATAGGTATCGACAGCAAAACCAGCATAATCGGCCAAATAAAGTTTAAGGTTACGGCTTCCTGGGCCTTGAGTATCGAATATGCTTTAAGCAGAACAACGTAATAAAGGAAAGGATTGAGAAAACCCAGAAGCGTCGAACGCAAATAATCCTGTCTCGTAAACGCCTTGAGTAATTTCAGTTTTTGCAGAAACAGCAAATAAAGAAAGAGAAAAACACACGCTACTAACGATGCGTAAAAAAGAAGAGTCAGAACATCCACATGGCGCAGCGAAATCTTGAAAGCCGAAGCAATCGTAGACCATAACAAAACGGCAACGCACGCATAAAGATAAGCCCTTTTTTGATTGTCCATGTTCAAGCAAATTCTATTTTACGTCGCCGGCAAACAAGACCATTTCCGGCATGTTCCTAAAGACCTAACTTTTCGGATATGCCCTGCATCGCTTTAATAACAGTATCTATATGCTCGGTCAGCTCGATGCCGAGTTCCTCAGCCCCTCGCTCGATTATTCCCCTGTCCACGCCGGCGGCAAAGGTCTTCTCTTTCCACTTCTTCCGGACCGACCGGACATCGACATCCGCCAGCTTCTTCGACGGCCGAACAAGCGCCACGGCTACAATCAGACCGGTAAGCTCATCAACGGCGAAAATACATTTCTTAAGAACCGTATCGCGTGTTGTTCCCGTATGCTCGGCGTGGGCCAAAATCGCCTCCATCAATTCGTCACAGTATCCCTGCTCTTTGAGATATTCCACGCCTTTGAACGGATGGTCTTCGAGGGTGGGGAACTTTTCATAATCGAAATCGTGAAGAAGCCCGACAACGCCCCATTTCTCCGGGTCCTCTCCGAATTTAGCGGCGTATGCCCTCATCGCCGCCTCGACAGCATAGGCGTGTTTTCTAAGGTTCTTGTTTTTCATCCAGCTTTCCAGAATCTTTTCTGCTTCGTTTTTATCAGGCCATCTGTCCATAATTCGTTCCCTTCTTGCTGTTCTTGTAAATTGCAACAATGAAATAATGCTACTTAACCCATCCACACTTTACAAGTTAAAAGCTGGATTCTTACACACTTATCGATTAAACTATAGGGGTTAAAGGTTGCTATATCTCTATCGGATTCCTGTTAAAAGAAACCGGCCCATCATGAAAGTACTTTTTATAAGAACGCCGAGATACGTTTGGCCGTTTAATAGCGAGACAAGCGCCTTCTGGCAGCCGCTGGGTTTTATGTCCCTTGCGGGTCGGCTCGAAGCGGCATGCCCCGACATTTCAGTCAAAATTATTGACTGTGCGGCAAGCAAGATTGGATGGAAAACTCTATTTTCCACTCTTAATTCCGACTGGCCGGATGTAATTTGTCTCGGCGAAGAAACGGTCTCATCCCATGAAGCGATGCGATTGGCCCGTTATGTCAGAGAGCAACGCCCGGCTACAATCGTTATCGCAGGCGGCGTGTTTTTCAGCTACGCGGCAGAGCAGTCACTCGAAGCCAACTGCATAGATTACATCGTCCACGGGGAAGGTGAAATCACGCTGCAGGAACTGCTCACCGCAATTGCCGGCCAGCGTGACATAAAAAACGTCAGAGGAATATCTTACAGGCAAAATGGCCAAATCATCGGGACTCCTGACAGGCCGCCCATATCAGATATGGACACTTTGCCGATGCCGGCATGGTCGAAGGTCCCGATGCACCTCTATGGACGAGGCGCAAAAAATCATCCGGGCCTGGTTTCGATAGAACACAGCCGCGGCTGTACGGACAATTGCAGCTTTTGCAACCTCTGGAAACACATGGGCAAACTCTCCAGGGACGGCAAAACCATAAAGCCTTACTATCGCACAAAATCCGCCGAAAGGTCTCTCGAAGAGGTCGAAAGACTTGTGCGCGATTTCGACAGGTGTACTTTTGGCTGGGTCGACCCGACCTGGAACGCCGACCCGAAGTGGACGGACGAATTTTGCGACCTGCTATTAAAGCGAGATATCAAAATCAGACAAACCGCCTGGCTCAGGGCCGATTGTGTCGTTCGAGACGAAGAGCTCGGTATCCTTGAAAAGGCCGTACGAACCGGGCTCTGCCAGGTTATGATAGGTGTTGAAAGGCCGGATGAAACGGGGCTGCAGGAATTAAACAAACACTCAAACGGCCCCGAAGTAACCGCCAAAGCCTTTAAGATATTCCGAACCAAATACCCGAGTGTCTTTACCATCGGCTCGGTCATATTCGGGCTCTGGGATGAGACAAAGAAATCTCTTGATGAGCTTTCGGACTACCAGTATAAAGTTGATATGGATTACTGCTTCTTCATTCCGCTGACTCCAAATCCGGGCACCGAACTCTATGAAAACGCCTGCAGGCGCGGGATAATAGAGGTGACCGACCGTCGGGCCTACAATTTCCACACGCCGGTTATGCGTACCAGGCACTTCTCCGCCAAACAGCTCGAAAGGCTTTATTTCAGGTTGCTGTACAAAGTAAGTTTCGATAGAATAAAGTATATTCTAAGGAAGTTTTTAAGTGTAAGGGACAGACGGCGTAAAAGGGTCTTCAAGTCATTATTGAAGTATGGAACACAAATCACGGCAAGATATATAATCAGCCGATTGCGAGAGCCGTTCGGCAATAAGCCGACGATATATTCACGTAAACCGGTATGGTATGACACATGAGCGCTCTTAATTATCTATTTTCTTCTCTTTGTTCTCATGACCCGCTACGGTCTTTTGCCGTCGAAGGCAACCTGCTGCCGTTTTGCCAGAGGTGTACGGGCCTCTATATGGGCTTGGGCATAACTTGTCTGTTTCTGCTTGCAAGCCGCCTTTATAAAAAAGGCCTGCCGTCACTTAGCGTCATCTATGTAAACATTGCAAGCCTGCTGATAATGCCAATATTCGGTTTTCACTTGTTCGATCCCGGCCCGGCGTGGCGGCTTTGGAGCGGCCTGATTTATGGAAATGCCATCGCCTCGCTGCTCCTGCCCGCCACCTCAATAATATGCAACCGAGGCTGGGTGTGTGGCCAATATACAAAATTTTCAACGCTCAAGTTTTTCGCACTCTTTGCCTTCTTAAACACGATACCATTATGGTTTCCAATACAATCTATGCTCTTTTACTACCTTATTCTTATGTTTGCATTTACAGGATTGTTCTGCGCCCTGTTTTGTCTGATCGCAATAACTGTTTTTTGGATAAAAAGGGTTATAGCTTCATTAATACTGAAAGGATTAAGCAATGGATACGCAAAAAATGACACATGCCATAGGTACTGAAAACGTGGGTCACCGCAAAGCCCTGATAGCTTCGGTTGCGGCCGTTTCGTGCCTTGTAATCTATGTCCTGGCCTGCGTCATGTCGCCTGTGACGTGGTCGCCGGATTCATCCAGGATAGCGCTGCTTGTTACACCCCCCGGCGACAATCCGGATATGTTCGCCGTCTTCACTTATGACATCGCAACGGGCAAGCATCTGTTACTGGACAAGGCCCAAAAAGAGGGGGCCCTGTCAGTCCCCGCCTGGTCGCCGGACGGCAAGTGGATAGCCTATTACAAAGTGGAGCCGGCCAAAGAAGAATCCGAATCCTCTCCACAGCCAGACAAGAAGGCCGCCGATGACTTCTTTACTGAAGAAGACAAAATCCTTAGCCCTTTTTTGTGGGATATTGCCAAAGAAAAGATGTCCGAAGAAAAAGATATCAAGACCTTCGATGTAAAGTTGATGGTTGCCCGTCCGGACGGCAGGGACAAAAAGGTCCTGAGAGTCATGAAGTGGCTTGGTGACGAGGATGCTCGTTTTAGGCTGATATTCAGCCAGCCACAGTGGTCGCCTGATTCTCGCCTTGTATTCTATACTCGCAGCATGGATGAAAATGGAGAACTATTCTATATAGGCAGTTTAGACCTGACCACAGAAAAGACCAAAGCACATCTGTTCAGTTCTATAGGCACGCCCGCCGTGTCAGCCGATGGCAAATGGATCGCCTCTGTGTTAAATACCGATTCAGACAAAGCTCTTTTGGTTGTTGCACGAGTTGACGGCGGCGCGGACAAGTACTATAAGCTCGACATGGAAATAGACAAGGACAAAACATTATTCCTCAATTTAATGTGGTCTCCCGATTCGCAGCGCATCCTGATTGCGCCCGAAAGCCAAATGTGTGTCGTCAACACCATGACGGGCGAGGTGAAAAAATATAGTGACCCCGACGCAAAAGAAGTAGCTTATGGGATATTTTCACCACAGGGTGATAAGCTGTATTATCTCGCCGGTTTTGAGAAAGATGATCCTAATTCCGACACAGAGAAAGTCAACTTAATGAGTATGGACCTCAAGGATTCAAAAACGCAGGTTGTGTTTGAAATTTCCAGTGTCCCTGAGCTTAAAGGACCCGGCAGGTTCTCTATCTCGCCCAACGGCAAGATGGTCCTATTCAGATGCATACTGAAGGATAAGACCGGCGGCGAAAGGTCGGCGTTACTTCTCTGGGACGGCAAAACCAAAAAAATTGTCGAAACAGACCCCTGGCTGGCAAAAATCTCTCCACAGACAGGAAAATGAGCTTTGAAATAAAGCTGTTCGACCGAAGTAAAGTTACGAACAGCACCAGCTTTTTACCGGCCGTAATTGTTAAAGCCGCTAACGAAGTATGTGAACGTTGCCTAATCGCACACGTTTCAGACCGGCGCTCTTGGCCGCTTCAAGGCACCCCTCGGCCTGCTTCAAAGACGTCGCCGGCAAATCCGTCATAAGAAAGTCACCGTGATACCCAAGAAGGGCATAAGGTATCTCGGGGTCCTGCTCGGCAATAAACGACGCTATCGCCTTGACCTCCTGCTCATCGATGTAACCCGGCACAAGCAGCGTGCTGGCAACAAGCGGGGGCGGATCAGGCCTTTGGGGTATGAGTTTGGCGGCCGAGGCAAAGTTTTCCAGCGTCCGGGTGTTATCGACACCGCAAAGCGCATAATGGATGTTTTTATTCATCGCTTTCAAATCGAACTTTACACACCCGCCGCTTTCCAGAGACAAACTCATCACCTGCTCCAGATTCAGCGGACTCATAGAGCCGTTCGTCTCCCAGCAGATTCTCAAGATTCGCTTCCTGTTTTGTTTACGTGCAAGTTTCGCGGCAGCTAAAGCATGAGGCAGTTGAGGCGTAGGGTCGCCGCCGAAGAAACAGATGCAGGAAGTTCCCGCATTTACGCTTTCTGCAAGTTCGGCGGCCGTATGCGTTTGGTCTGTAAGCGAACGCTCCCGATAGTGCCAGTTCTGGCAGAACAGGCAGTCAAACGTACACGCCTGATAGAACACCGCCAGGTTCACGTAGCCCTCTTCGGGACCCCGCCGGTATGCCCACTTCGGGAAACCGGTACCGCTTCCCCCCGCGCACACCCAGTCAGCCACGCAGTTAGTCGGCAGCGGGTCGAAGTACCACGACACCGCCGCTCCTTCTGCCGTGCCGCCTTCCAAATTCCCCTGCTCATTTCTTCTTACGCCGCAGTAGCCCCGCTCGCCGGCCGGGATTTTGCACTCGTTTTGACACAGACCGCATCGGACGCCGCCCACTGCCGACGGCGGCGAAGCTGCCAGGCCAAACCTCTCGCGACTTCGGGCATGAATTTCTTGAAACTCCGCCGGATATTCGTCGCCGGCTTTGCGAATACATTCGGCGCAAAGCGACAAGACTTTTGCTGCTTCAGGGGAACTCTTAAGACACTTATTACACTTGGCCATACTAAGCCTGTCTCATTAACACAAAACTTTGAACCTAATGGAAAGCGCCTGCTTCTTGAGGCCCCCTCTGAGACTAATTATTTACTGCTTCGAATTGCCCTTGCAACAGATTCGATGTTCGGCGCGCCTACCACGATGTAGGATTTCCTGCCGGCAAGACCCGCGCTGCCATACACAAAGTCCACATTGATCCTTTTTGCTGCCAGCTTATCTACCATCTTGCCAAGCGATCCAATCCTGTTCGGCAGATCAATCAACAGTACTTCTGTTTGGGAACACGTCATCGGGCCGCATTCTGCAATCGCTTTCAAAGCCGCCGCCGGCTTATCGACCACTATCCTTACCACCCCCTGCTCACTTGTTTCAGCAACCGAGATGGCAATTATATTGATTTCTTTCTGTGCCAGGTATTGGCAAAATTGCGCTAAACGTCCGGGCTTGTTCTCTAAACTCACTGATATTTGTTTTGCCTTTCTCATTTTTGCCCCCTTTCAATTAGATTGACCTTATTATCTGCCGTTCGACTTTCACAATTAAGCAGATTTACTGTACTGTATTTTTAGAATAACTATACTGCTTTCTCATGTCAAATGGCAAAAAAAGCAAAACCTTGCTGAAAAAATCTTAAACTCCAGGCCTTTGTTTTGTACGATGTAACAGAGGCGCAGGCCCAATTCCGCCTTTTTAATTGCTTTCAGAGTTGTGAAATGAAAAGGATTATTTCAGTATCGCGCAGAACAGACATCCCGGCCTTTTACGGTGATTGGTTCATGCAGCGGCTGGCCGAAGGCTTTGCCGGCGTTGTGCATCCTTTCGGCGGGCAAAAATACATTGTTTCACTAAAGCCCGAAGACGTGGTTTGTTTTGTGTTCTGGTCCAAAAACTTTAGCCCCTTTCTTGAGCACCTGAGAACTATTGAGGATATGGGATACGAGTTTTATTTTAACTATACCGTTAACGGTCTGCCTTCTGTCTTTGAAAGTAATGTAGAAAAGCAGGCAGCCATTGAAGGTTTGAAGCAGTTGAGCAAGACCTATTCGCCGAAGCATATAAACTGGCGATTCGACCCCATTGTTATATCAAGTATTTCCGACCGTGATTTTTATATCATGATCTTTGAAGAGCTTGCCTCCGAATTCGCGGAGTATGTTGAGCGCTGCTACTTCAGCTTCGTGGCCAGATATGGCAAAGTCATTCGCAACTTTGCAGAATTTGAAAAGTCACACGACCTGAAAATCTTCGATTGCAGCGACGATTTTAAAATCGAGATGGCAAACGAACTGGCGGCTATTGCCGCCCGTTACGGAATCCGTATGTTTTCCTGTTGCGGCGATTACTTAGTCAACGATAAGATTCAAAAAGCACATTGCATCGATGGCCGGATTATTGAGGACCTGTTTTTTCCGGAAGGCTTTTCTTATAAAACAAAACCCACAAGAGACGAGTGCGGCTGTACAGAAAGTATCGACATTGGTACTTATGATACCTGCCCTCACGGCTGCGTATACTGCTATGCAAATACGAACAAAGGCAGGGCCTGCAAGGCTTTCAGAAACCACGACAAAACCAGCGCCTTTTTGGGCTACACAAAAACACAATCAGACAAATGGCTCGATGAAATACGAAACGGCAAAAAACGAGAGGATTATGAGCAATCAGGAATGTTCTAACAGTCACCGTGTTGTTACAAATATGCCCAGGGCAAATCTGCGTATTTCTCTCTGCGCTTTAATGGGTATCATAGACAGCGGTGAGTCTTAATACCAGTTGCTCTATCGCCACCTGTGGTTTTGTTCTGCCGGTTTTTATGGCGTAATCAATCTCTGCTAATTGCTGAATGCCGTCGCCGATTTGCTTCAAGCTCATTTTGCGAAGCTGTGAAAAGAAGCTGTCTTTATTGCCCCATATTCGCAACTGGTTAATAATCTCGGCCTGACGAACACCTTTTTCAAGCAAGACTTTTGCATTGAACATCCTGCGAAAATGAAATGCGAAAGCGCCGACCACCGAGAACTCGGTCGATTTGTCCGAGGCGAACATATTTCTCAGCCTCTCCACTGCAGCGCCGGCATCCCCGGCCAAACATTTATCAATCACCGCAAAAGCACCGAATATCCGGTTATGGCCTATCAGCTTCTCTATATGCCCCGTTGTTATCGTCTTTTCGGAATCTGCAAACAGTGCCAATTTGTCGATTTCACTGTACAGCAGGACAAGGTCATCTCCGGTCAGTTCAACAAGAAGTTCCGCGGCATCTTTGCTCAATCCTTTCGAGTATGCATCTGATGCATATTGCACAAGACGTCCGGGAAGCTGAGACGCCTTCGGCTGTGTAACGCTGACCAGTTTGCCCACTTTGGGCAGCTTCCTGGCCAGCTTGGTGTTGCCCGGCCAACTGTTGACCGTCAAAATAAGTACTCCGGTGGGGCAGGGATTGTCGAAATACTTTTCGAGTATCTCGCGGTTTTGTGATACGAAATCGTCGGCGCCTTTTATAACAACAACCCGCTTGTCTGTTAAGAACGGGGCCGTCCTCAGCTCGTCCAGAATATCGGCGGCCGTAACTTCTTTGGGATCGGCTTTAAAAAGACCTGTTGCCCGTTCCGATGGCTCTACAAGCTCATCGAGCATCCGGCGGCACTGCTCGTTCACAAGGGATTCTTCTTTGCCGGCTATTACATAAATGGGTTTGTATCTTTTCATAACGCATAGCGGCGAGCATACACATCGGCCGGCAACGAAACAACAAACAGGGCCTTGCTTTTACCTCCGCCTTTTTGCCTTTTTGGTTTTTGAACGTTTGGGCCTGGATTCAGGTTTTGCTTTAGCTTCCGGTTCGGGCCCGGCTTCGGTTTTTGGTTCCTGATTGCTGTTGGAATTTTCTTTCTGATTATTTGCGCTTTCGTATTCTATCTTCTCCGCCGCGACGAGTTTATCATCGGGCTTGAGCTTGATTAACCGCACACCCTGGGTGTTTCTGCCTATCGAACGGATTTCATCCAGTCCCGTTCGAATAATCATTCCGCTGGCCGTTATCAGCATCAGCTCGTCTTTGTACTGCACGGCTTTGAGCCCCACTACTTTGCCGTTGCGGGCCGTTGTCTTTATGTTTATCAGGCCCACTCCGCCCCGGTTCTGCGTACGGTAATTATCAAGGCTCGTCCGCTTACCGTAGCCGTTTTCACAAACCGTAAGCAGCGAGGCCTTTTCTTCTGCAACGACCATATCAACGACGGAGTCGCCGGGACGCAGCTTTATGCCTTTTACGCCGCGTGAGACCCTGCCCATTGACCGAGCTTGTCCTTCGTCGAAGCGTATCGTCATACCGTCCCGGGTTCCCAGTACAATCTGGTCGCTGCCCGTTGTCAATGCCACTCCAATCACAGCATCGTTAGGATCGAGCTTGATGGCAATGACGCCGACCGACCTCGGGTTGCTGTAGGCACTTAGCCTGGTCTTTTTAACCAGGCCGTTTTTCGTGGCCATAATAAGCTGCCGCTGCCCTGTCTCGTCGTCCTTGTCATCAAACCTGCGCACACTGATTATGGATGCCACTTTCTGGTCTCCCAGCTTGAGCAGGTTCACGATATTTCTGCCTTTGCTCTGCCGTGACATGCTCGGTACGTCGTAGACCTTCAGCCAGTAGCATTTGCCTCGATTCGTAAATATTAGCAGATAATCGTGTGTGGAAGCAGTGAAGAGGCGGTCCAGGAAATCGCCCTTTTTCGTATCTGAGCCGATAATGCCTCTGCCCCCCCTCCCCTGCTTGTGGTATGTGTCCAGCGGCATTCGTTTTACATATCCGCTGTGACTTACCGTAACAATCACTTCCTCTTCGGCGATGAGGTCCTCTATTTCCAACTGCTCAACCTGGGCGGTAATTTGTGTCCGCCTTTTATCACCATACTTTTCCTTCATCTCGTAGATGTCTTCGCGAATGATATCCAGAAGGACCTCTTCCCTGGCCAGAACCGCCTCGTGACCTTCTATCTGCTCTGCAAGGTCGGCGTATTCTTTGGCGAGCTTTTTCATCTCCAGGCCGGTCAATCTTTGCAGCTGCATTATCAAAATCGCATCGGCCTGCGGGCCAGTGAGAAAGTGTTTCGATTTCTTTTTTTCTTTAACAAAAGCTTTCGGCAGAAGTTCCCGAAGCGTAGCCGACTCGGCCAACCGAAGCGGCTTTTTCATAAGGTTCAGCTTGGCCGTCGGCGCATCGGGCGATTCCTTTATCAGCTTTATGATATCGTCGATGTCACTGACCGCCAGGATAAGGCCTTCTAAAATATGAGCCCTGTTTCTGCATCTTCTCAACAGGTACCTGCTTCGCCGCCGTATAACCGTCTTGCGATGCTCTATGAAACAATCCAGCATCTGCCTGATATTGAGCGTTTCAGGCCTGTTATTAACCAGCGCGATATTGGCAATAGCGAACGTGCTTTGCAAAGGCGTGTAACGGTACAGCTTGTTCAATACGACTTCACTATCGGCGTCCCTTTTGAGGTCCACGACAATCCTCATGCCATGGCGGTCCGATTCGTCCCGGACGTCGGCAATCTCCGCTATTGTGCCGCTGTGAACACACTCTGCAATTTTCGAGACAATCGTGGTCTTGACAACCATATACGGTATCTCGGTTATTATGATCCTTTGCCTGCCCTTTTTGTTCGTTTCGATATCTATCTTTCCGCGGACGGTCAAATGTCCCCTCCCGCCCATATAAGCATCCACAATGCCCTTTCTGCCGCAAATGATTCCGCCCGTCGGAAAGTCCGGGCCCGGAAGACACTTGATAATGTCCTTGAATCCACATTTCGGGTCTTCGATGACCATCAGCAGCGCGTCGCAAATTTCACCAACATTATGCGGCGGGATGTTGGTCGCCATACCAACGGCGATTCCGGTACAGCCGTTGACCAGAAGATTCGGGAATTTCCCCGGCAGCACTGTCGGCTCATTACGCGTCTCATCGTAGTTGGGCACAAAATCCACAGTATCGTAGTTAATATCTTCGAGTATCTCCATAGCCGGCGAAGCCATCCTCGCCTCGGTATATCGCATAGCGGCCGGCGGGTCGGCATCGATGCTGCCGAAGTTACCCTGCGGGTCAATCAGCGTATACCGCATACTCCAGTCCTGGCCCATCCGCACCAGGGTGTCGTAGATG
>JAOUFU010000522.1 GCA_029858035.1 Phycisphaerae bacterium | reverse complement strand
CAATGTCTGACACACGATTAAATGACCTACAAGTTACTTAAGAAATTTATCGGTATACAACTGCAAATAAAATGAAAAAAGGTGTTTTTTTATTTTTTGGGGGTGTTTTGGCTGAAAACAGGCCGAAAGAGTGAGTATAGAGGCGTGTGTAAATAAATTTCGACAGTTTTTCATATCCGGCATATAATATTGCAGATGTGTGATGGGAAGAGCAATAAAAGTTTGTTTAGCCGGTCTGAAGAGGCGAATATAGACTCTGCGGCGCCTCTGGCGGTTCGTATGAGACCGAGACAACTGGATGAGTTTCTCGGCCAGAGACACTTCCTTGGGCCGAATAGGTTGCTTACGAGGATGCTGGAGGCCGACAGGCTCATCAGCCTGATATTTTACGGAGCGCCCGGGGTGGGCAAGACCTCGCTGGCCAGAGTGATAGCGAATTACACAAAGGCCAAATTCCACTATCTCAGCGCCCCGTCGGCCAGCGTGAAAGACATTCGTGAGATAATCGCGGCCGCCAGAGACAGGCTGGCTTCAAACGGGAGGCGGACGGTGCTTTTTATCGATGAGATTCACCGTTTCAGCCGGGCCCAGCAGGATGTTTTGCTGGATGATGTAGAATCGGGGATTTTAATACTGATAGGGGCCACTACGGAAAATCCCTTCTTCTCGGTCAATTCGCCATTGATTTCCCGCAGTACTGTGTTTCAATTTGAGCCGCTTAGCGAAGAGGACATTTTACAGTTGCTGAATGCTGCTATTGCCGATTCCGAGCGAGGGCTGGGTGGATTTGACATCCAGGCGGATGAGAAGGCGCTGAGATTTCTGGCTGTTATGAGCGATGGCGATGCCCGCCGGGCACTGACGGCTTTAGAGGTAGGCGTGTTGTCACAGGCTGCGCGGCAGGGCAAGAAAACAATTAAATTTAATCTGAAAATTGCGAAAGAGTCGATACAACAAAAGGCCATCGACTACGACGGCACAGGCGATACCCATTACGACCTGGCAAGCGCTTTTCAGAAGAGTATGCGGGGCAGCGACCCTGATGCCACGGTTTATTGGCTTGCCCGAATGATAGCAGGGGGTGAGGATACGCGATTTATAGCGCGTCGGATAGCCGTATGTGCGGCGGAAGATGTTGGAAATGCCGACCCGATGGCGACGGTTTTGGCCGCCGCCGCGGTTCAGATATCGGAGTTTGTCGGGCTGCCGGAAGCACAACTGGCTCTGGCCCAGGCGGCTATATACGTTGCCTGTGCGCCAAAGTCAAATGCGGCAGCTTCAGCAGTTTGGAAGGCAATGGCCGATGTGAAACATGAGCCAACTAAAGCAGTGCCAAAACATCTAAAGGACAGTCATTACCCTGCAGCTAAAAAAATGGGTTTTGGAACCGGTTACAAGTATCCACACAGTTTTAAGGATGGTTTTGTGGCCCAGGAGTATCTGCCGGGGGCGTTGGAGCAACAATATTACGTCCCCAAAGAAATTGGTAATGAAAAAAATATTAAGCGTTATTTACAAAAGCTGCAAAAATTGGTACAAAATAGCAAACCTGTCAGGAAGAGTACAGGTATGAAGGACGGCTAAATGGACAAGGAGCGGTTGCGTGTGAAGTTGCAGAAGTGCCTGCTTGAGATGAGCGATGAGGAGAGGAACGACAAAAGCCAAAAAGCTTGCCAGAACCTGATTTCTACGTCACAATTTCAAGAAGCATCAACGGTTATGATGTATTTATCGCTACCGCATGAGGTGGATACTTCTGAAGTAGTCCTTTATGCCTGGCAGCTTGGTAAAACGGTGTTAGTTCCGAAGATTTCCTGGCAGCAAAGGCATATGATACCGGTGCAGATAAGCTCGTTGGAGACGGGTTTTTCGACTGAGGTTGCCGGTCTTCGGAATCCGGTAACAGGGGTGCCGATGCCGATTGAAGAGATTGATTTGGTGGTAGCGCCGGCGTTAGGTTTTGACAGGAAGGGCAATCGTCTTGGGCGAGGCGCTTCCTTTTACGACAGATTTTTTGCAAACGAGCAGCTTAAAGCGACAAGATGCGGCTTTGCTTTCACAGAGCAGCTGGTTGACTCGGTACCGGTTGAAGAGCGTGATGAGCCGGTGGATTTTTTGGTGACTGATAAGGAAATATTATATTTTAATCCCGATAGCTGACATCGGGGATAAGGAGAATAAAGTGGCACGTTTCCCTTCCAGTTCGTACGTGCGGCGAAAAGGCCGGAACCTAAGATGGGTATATAGCATTTCAGCTTTGTTTATTATCGCGGGGGTTATTACTTTTATTTATGGTGATCCTTTCGGGAAAGACGAAGAAAAAACTTCTGCACCTTTGGTTGATGTCAAAGTAGAGAATAAAATACAACCTTTGCCTGCTGTGGCACCGAATACAATACCTGAACGCACGGTAGAATCGAAGATAACGCCCAAACCGGTGATAGAACCAAAGACACCAACAATAATACCTGAGCCCACAACCGAACCCAATCCCAAAGTAACTGAACTTATTGACGAAGCTATGTTGCTTGTTAATGCAACGCCGAGCAAGGTTATAGAAGCTCGCGACAGACTTAATGAGGCATTTTCAATGCCTATGAATAATGTGCAGCGAGCCGTAATTAAACGTAAACTTTCTGAGCTTGCCGACAAATGGTTGTTTAGCAGAACCGTTTATCCACAGGACAGGCTTTGCAGCAATTATGAAGTCAAACCAGGTGATTTGCTTAGGTCAATCAGCAATGATAATAAAGTACCATGGGAGATTCTTCAGGAGGTTAATAATATCAGTCGTCCTGAGCTTCTGAGGGCCGGCCAGATGATAAAAATCATCCACGGTCCTTTCCATGCCAAGGTGTATCATTCGACTTTCACGATGGATGTGTATCTTCAAAACACTTTCGTTCGCAGTTTTCGTGTGGGTCTTGGGCAGGAAGGCAAGGAAACGCCGACAGGACTTTGGAGCGTTAAGCAGGGTGGTAAGCTGATAAAGCCGCCCTGGTCTGACCCTGAAACGGGCAAACTTCTTCACTACGGCGACGAGGGCTATGCTTTAGGGTCAAGGTGGATAGGACTTGATGGTCTCGGGGGAAATGCTAAAGGCAGGACCGGCTTTGGCATTCACGGCACCATAGAGCCGGAGACAATCGGTACTAAAAGTTCAAAAGGGTGTATTCGTCGCCGTAGTGAA
>JAOUFU010000523.1 GCA_029858035.1 Phycisphaerae bacterium | reverse complement strand
TATCACGATATGTAACCTGCTGCTGCCTTTTCGAGCCCCAGCCGTGAGTACTCCAATCCGCTCCCGAGCGCCAGGTCGAGTCGCAGTACCATAGCCAGTAAGGCGATGACCAGGTGCCTGTAGTGATATTCACGAAGACATCGGGTTTAACTTCGCGCAGCTCGCTGACAAGTCGCAGCAAGGCCGACATATCCTGGACAAATTCGGGACCGGCCCCGGTTGGTCTTCCTCCTGCTCCGATACCATCGAACTTAAAATAGTTCAATCCATACTCGCGAATCATATTGATGCAAACGTCGCGAAACCGAGTGTAATACATTGAACCGGCCAGTGAGAAACCACTTTCGTTTGTCTCGAAACCCTGCTTTTTGCCGTATTCGAGCCGGTTCTTCTTCGCTTCGCCATAGCCGCCAAAAGGAGAGAGCCACGCGCCCAAGGCCGAATCGTACTTTTCCACAACCTTTTGCAGCGAGGTAAAGCCATTGGGAAAACCTTCGTGAAATTGCCATAGTGATGTGGTGTCATCCCAACCGTCATCGAGAGCGAACGAGTCCATTTTAACGTTTCGCTTTCTAACCAGCTCTTTGCCGAACAGGTCAATCACCTCCAAGCATTGAGATTGCTGTATGTTCTCAGCCCCGTAACCAATATCGTACCAACTGTTGTAATGCAGGAACGGTCTATACGGATGTGCCCGCTCACGTTCGATATAATACAAGAACCCACGCCGTAACTGACCTTTTGGAACGACACCGATAACCGAACTCTGCACAAGCGGCTTGCCAGGCTTTAGCTCGGTGCCGCAAGGGAAACTGCAAGAGAACCGAGAGGTACCGCCCTGTTGAACACGACTCTTTGAGAGTGGATGCTCGTAAGCGAAAAATAAATTGCCTGACACAACGGGCGAACCATCTACAATACCCATTACTTTGGCCTGCGGTACGTCTAAGTCCAACAGTATAATTTCCTTTATGCTAATCGCCTTGTTTTTTGTCGAGAAGGCCACCTGCTGTTGCACATAATTCGAGCCATCGCGTAAAACCGCCCGCCATTTGACTTCGAGGTTATTATCAAAAGAAACAAGTGTAACAGTAATTTGCTTTCCGCCACACCGCTCAGCCAGCCGGAATGATTTGGGATTTGGTTCCAGGTTTATCAACTCGGGCCTGCCAACAATTTTCATATCAGAAGCCTTTATCGACCGCCCATCATCCAGAATTATTTGAAAGCATTCAGATTTGTGCAATTTGTGCGCAGTTGATGATAGCTTGTCGTTAATACTATTAGGTAGGAGCTTTTCTTCATCAACGATCCAAGTATATGTGATCACTTTGTTTTCTAAAATAAGTTCGCTTCGGCTTATCCTGCCTTCCGCGAAATCCGGCTCCGGTCCCGGAAACTCAAGCTGTAACTGTGCCCACCCACAGCCTGCAAAGAGTAACATGACCAAAATTGACGTATTTACCGGTCTATGTTTCTGTTTTCTTCCCGCCATTTGTTATTTCTCCTTGTCCACCATAATGTGGTTTTATTCTTGGCAATTATTGCCCTGTTACCTCAAAAAAAGGCCACATAATACTGGTTTTTACAACATAAAGCGATTATACTGTCGTCACAGGTGAAACAATATTATTGAGTATATTACAGTTCATTTAGCGAGTTGAAAATGAAAATAAGTGCAAGTTACTGGATGTTCGAAGGCGGACTCGAAGCCACAAAGCCGATAGCCGAGGCAATGCAAGATGCAAAAGATCTTGGTTTTGAGGCAATCGAACTGGCCGTTGGAAGCAAAGGCGTTTTAACGGAAAAGACCACACAAGCCGAGTGCGAAGATATTTTGGCCACGGCGCAAAATACCGGCATAGAGATTTCAAGCGTTGCCTCCGGTGAAAGCTGGGGATGCTCCCCTACCGCCAACGATGATGAAACGAGGGCGAAGATAATTAATTTTACCCGAAAGGCGCTGCAGGTAACAAAATGGCTCGGCACGGATTCGTATCTTTTTGTTCCGGGCGCGGTAGATGTTTTCTTTTTGCCCGATGCCGAGGTAATTCCATACGACGTTTGCTATGAGCGGGCCAGAGACGCAATTAAAGAGCTTCTGCCTGTCGCAGAAGCAACAGGCGTAGCACTCTGTATCGAAAATGTATGGAACAAATTCTTATTAAGTCCACTTGAGATGCGTGACTTTATTGACAGCTTCAACTCCGAAATGGTTGGGGCCTACTTTGATGCCGGCAACGTTCTGCTGACAGGCTACCCCGACCATTGGATTCGAATCCTCGGTGAGCGGATAAAACGCGTGCACGTTAAAGACTTCAAACTATCAGTCGGTACCGTAGAAGGTTTTGTAGACTTACTGGAAGGTGATGTCGATTTCGAAGAGGTCAAAAAAGCTTTGGCTGATGTCGGTTACGACGGCTACGTTACGGCGGAACTTTTACCCTTTGAGCCGGGCAGGCCGGAGAAAACAGCACAAGCGATGAAAAAAATCTTTAAATAGCATTCTTTGCAGTGATTTTAAACCGGATATGACGGCTACAAGTTACCGTAATTCCAGAGCCTGTACTGTTCTGTGTTCCCAAAGTTATTTTAGATTAAAGTAATATATTCCTTCACCAAGGAGTTCAGGATGAATATCATAAGTAATTGCATTAAGCTATTGTCATTGTTAATTGCTTTCCTTTCCGTGTCTGAGAGCACCCTGGCAGCCCCAGGAAAAACGCTTTGGCCCAGTAATGCATTGACCAAGGTTTTGCGCTCAGATATTCAGGATGACAACACCAACAATTCGCTTCAAATAACCGCCGGGCGCGCTGAGATTGTCAGCTCACAAGCTGTCTTTCGGCCACATAAGAACGCGATCAGCGCATCTTTTAGTATCAGCAATCTGCTGCATTTAAAAGGCGAGACAACGATTCCCGCCTCGGCGATCAAGCTGCAATGGGTACGATACATCGACATTAATCGCAACACAGGGGGTATCCCGGATGACGAGCTGGCAGCCAAGTCGCCTACGAGCATTCCCGACCCGTTTTGGGAAAACTCGACCATCCCCGTTACAGCAGAAAAAGCCCAGCCAATCTGGATAGAGATTCACGTTCCTCAAAATGCCAAGCCCGGTGACTATAACGGTAAATTGACCGTAACCACAGAGGCAGAATCATTTGAAATGCCTGTTACACTACAT
>JAOUFU010000521.1 GCA_029858035.1 Phycisphaerae bacterium | reverse complement strand
TGAAATCGCTGCCAAAGACTTCTTTGATTTTCTGCTCCGAATCACCAACTCGCACGCCATTTGCGAATTTGTAAGAAGGACTTAGCGCAGTAATCCCTTTGACCGAATCGTCAACTATATGAAAAGAAACATCACCAAAGTGCATAAAATACTTTCTGGGAAGATTGTCGAGAGTGTACTTTTCGTCTCCATAGAAAATCGCCTTTGGTTTTCCAAGCCTTTCCAATACGTCATCCTCGCTCATATCAAAAGTAAACTGGCCAACTCGCACGCCAGGTACGATTACCCCGCCTATATCGCGGCCATCCTCAACAGATGCTGCTAAAGCAGTTGGCTCGGTTGGATTGTAATGCATCGGCAATATAACAGCGCCAATAACAACAATTGCGATTAATCCAAGATATCCGAGTTTTGAACTTTTTGGTACGGGTCTGTTTAACATATTCATAATTCTCCTTTCTAACGCCTTTTTTGATTCACTAACACCAATCAGGCGTAAGTTTAAAGCGGGCCGGCTGAAGATCATTCGGGAAATGTTCAATAGCGTCTGTGGGTAGTCCTCTGCTTTCTCACCCATAGCCACTAATACCGTTTCGTCAACAGCCTGTTCCCTAACCTTTCGAATAATCACATTTGCAACCCAGAGCAGAGGATTATAAAAATAGACAATCTGCAGTATTGTCTGAATCAAGCTAATCCACAAATCGCCCCTTTTGATATGGGCCAGCTCGTGTAAAAGAATCGTTCTCAAATCTACGCGTTTCAATCTACGTAGAAGATTTTGCGGGATTATAATTGTCGGTCTAAAGAGGCCACAAACCGATGGGCCGGCAGCAACAGGGGAAATCCGCAAGAAGACCGGTTTATGCATTCCCATTTGCTGACGGCATCGCTTAAGGGTATCAACCATTGAATCGCTTGGATTTTTAGATTGAGCCAACAAACCTCTAACAATGAACATTCGCCGAATCAACAATAACACCATTGCTGTCACAACAGCTAACCACCCAAGAAAGGCAAAGCCCTGCCAGGATAACGAGGCCGTTGCCGGGTAGGCTTCGACTGTAAATTCAACATAAGTGTCGGCAACAGGCCGAGGTGAAATACCGGTGAAGGGCAGGATAAAGATTTCTGTTCCATACGACGTTGTTTCAGTCACCGGCTTAATTCTTTGTATTATCGAAGCGATTATTTCAGGGATAGAAGCTGTTTCAGTTATGATATTGGACACTTTGTCGCCGAACCAGTAACCCAGGCCAGTAGGAGATGAAAACGTTGTCGGCAGAACCAATTTGACCAATACCAGCATCCAGATACCGTAAAGGAATACCACACGGACTTTTTTTCGAAGAAATGCATCCAGTACAAGCAATAGAATGATGAGCGCAATGGATTGAACCAGCATCGAGGAGGAAAAACCAACAAAAGATTTACCGGTTGTATTCAGGAATGTTATTATGCTGTCCATAATATTGTCCCCTTATTTATTTAAGGATTTGTTTTCCTGATTATCTTCATTTCTATTTTCGCTTTGAGTCTTTTTTTCTTCGTTTTCTTTTTTTGATCAGCTTTTCCAGATGGCTATATTCCTCTTCTGAAAGCTGATCATTTTCGATCAGGAACTGCATCAGGGGAGTAAAGGTTCCGTCAAATGCCCTTTTAAGTGTTCTGGTAATTTCGCTTTCACGCGCCTGTGACCGGGTAACCGCTGAGCTGTAGAGATAAATACTGCGAATCTTCTTTGTTTTTAGCAGTCCCTTTTTAACCATTCTGTCCATCATGGTCTTGACGGTGGTATAAGCCCATCCTTTTTCGCCTCGGATAGCTTCCTGTACCGTGGGTGCCGCACAAGGTTCGAGCTCCCATACCTTCTGGAGAATTGCCCATTCACTTTCGAATAATTCGAGATTTCCTTTTTTCATAACAGGCTCCTAATATCTACTTAAGTAATAAATACTCTACTCCAGTAGATATTGCAAGTAAAAAATCGTAAATTTTTGAAAATTTTTTTCTCACCCCTATTTTTGGCCCAAAAAACAGGGAAAACCAGGTCAATTTGTTGGAATTTATTTCCCGGTTGAATCATGCTTTCAAAGCCCACGTTACCTTTTTCTAATCATCCTATAGCAGGCATTGAGGCGCGGGGGGGGCGAGTTTTTCCCGCGTGTGTAAAAAATATATTTTGCGCACGCTACCCGGCTTCTCGCTTCGGGTTCGGTTTGCAAGTCATGAACCTGGAATAGTTGCGACAATAATGAATCATTTGTCTATATTCACTGTATTTGGTAGAATCCCACCTGATATATCGAAACCTGTAAGGAGGATATTATGTTTATAGTCCATGTATTCGTTCATGTTAATGGCGATCAGGTCGAAGCCTTTCAGGCCGCGACACTTGAAAACGCCCGCAGCAGCGTACAGGAGCCGGGCATTGCCCGATTTGATGTCATCCAGCAGCAGGATGACCCTACACGCTTTCTGCTGGTCGAAGTCTATCGCACGCCGGACGACCCTGCCAAACACAAGGAAACAGCGCATTATCAGAAATGGCGCGATGCCGTGGCTGATATGATGGCCGAACCGCGCACGAGTATTAAGTACACTAATGTTTTCCCCGATGAGCAGGGCTGGGATTAGTCACAGGATTTGGCGACAGGTGAGGACAATCATGAGATTCGAATTTGCCACAGCAACACGCATCATTTTTGGCCCGGGAACAATCCGGGAAGTTGCAGGCGAAGCGGCCGGGTTAGGGAGACGTGCTTTTGTTGTTACAGGGCGCAGTCCTGAGCGTGCCGGGCCGCTGTTTGAACAATTGAACGAGCACGCGATTGAGTATGTCACGTTTAGTGTGCCCGCAGAGCCGACAACCACTATAGTAGCCGAGGCGGTAGGGCGAGCACGTGGGTGGAAAAGTGATTTGGTTATCGGCATCGGCGGGGGAAGCGTTCTCGATACGGGCAAAGCGATTGCGGCAATGCTGACCAATAGCGGCCAACTTCTCGATTATCTGGAGGTTGTCGGTGAGGGTAAACCGCTTACACAAACACCCGCTCCTTGCATAGCGATTCCAACCACAGCGGGAACGGGAGCAGAAGTTACCCGCAACGCCGTGCTGGCAGTACCCGAAAAGCAGGTCAAGGTCAGCATGCGAAGCCCTTTGATGCTACCCCGCCTTGCTGTTGTTGATCCTGAGCT
>JAOUFU010000520.1 GCA_029858035.1 Phycisphaerae bacterium | reverse complement strand
TGACTACATCGAAATCGAGGACAGCAATGACCTAAATCTTAGAAACCAGATAACGGTTTGCGCCTGGATAAAGACCGACACAATTGATAAGAGATGGCAGGCCATTGTAACAAAAGGTGACCGCTCATGGCGCCTGCAGGGAAAGCGCAGCGGCTATGCGCTCGAATTTTCCTGCTCAGGTCTGCTTGTTCCCGACAACCGATGGGGAAGTCTCTACGGAACCATTGACGTAAACGACGGGCAGTGGCATCAAGTTGCCGGTGTCTACGACGGCGAAAAGATATATCTTTACATCGACGGCCAAGTGGACAACTCGAAACCGGCACCTGGCAAGATACGGCTGGATGACAAACCAGTGTTCATTGGTAATAATTCCCAGCATCCGAACCGCTTCTGGAACGGGCTTATCGACGACGTCCGCATCTACAGCTACGGATTGACGTCCGAAGAAATCGTGGCTATCTATACAGCCAGCGCAATTGAGAATTAGTTTTTGACGTACTGTGAAAAGCTGACATGGTAGTCCTTCTTCAACAAAGGGCATAAATGGGCCGGGCATTATCGCTCGGCCTTTCTTATGCGCGTTGAGGATTTCATACTATTGTGCGGTCTTTGATTTGAGGTCTTTGGATGTGGCCAGAGCAATAACTCGGCCCTGGTCGCCGACCGCGCAGTAAAAATGGTAAACGATACCTTTATGTTTGATGACCCAGGGTTTGTGGGCGTAGGTGCGGTCGTACGGCTCGGAGGGGGCAACAAGGTCGGGGCCCTGCCATTTGGTCCAGTGAACAAGGTCGTAGGAACATGCAAAAGTATCGAATGCTTTGGGTTTCCAGAATGCACCGAAGTAGAACATAATCCACACATCGTCAATGCGGGTGATTTGAGGGTCGCCTGATATGCCGCTGCCGTTATCTATCACCGGTTCATCTCCATAGCGCAGCCAGCTCTTCATGTCCCTTGAGACAGCCATGCCGATGCGCTCGTATCCGCTGGAGCTTTTGCCGTTGTAGAACATGACAAAGGGATAGCCGAGCGTTCTCTGGTGGTCGTAAATAATGTTGCTCTTGTACTGGGTCAGTTTTTCAAATTTGCGGACGTCGGCCTGGTCTCTGGAGAGCACGGGCTCAGGCAGCCGATTCCACTGGACGGGCTTGCTCGGATCAGTGGTCCAGGCAATACCGATTGCTAATGGGTCTGTTTCGTAGCCCTTCAGTGACCCGCCGATATAGGAGAGCCAGTATTTACCGTCGAACTTTGCCAGCTCGTATGAGTCGGCCCAGGTGTGGTCCTGAAGGGCGATATAGCCGGCGGCCTGCATGGCGTCCCATGTCCCTTTGCGAAAGCTAAGTATCTTACCAAGCGGCCTCCAATGCAGCAAATCATTGCTGTCGGCGATGGCGGTTTCGTAGCCGTTGCCGTCGAAGATTATATACATCATGTACCACTTGTCGCCGAAGCGAAACACGCTGGGGCAATCCACTTTCCTGCCCTGCTCGGCTTTGAGGACCACGTCATACTTGTATGGAGTCTTAACCTGCTCATAGATTCGGCGCATGTTATCATTGTCGATCCGGCGTTCCAGTGGCTTTGCCGGGATAATACTCCGCTGCGTACTTTGCGCATCGCCGGCCGCGGGTATGGACATGAGCCAGCATACAATTAGTATAGCTCTCAAGGTTATCATCACTTTCCACTATAATAGGGATATGTGTCGAATACGTCACCTTTGCCGAGGACGCGCGGGTCTTTAGTCGCCTTCAGTTCAGCCATCAAAGCGGCGGCGAGTTTGTTTTTTACTTTCGCGTACCCAGGCTGAGCGGCAAGATTGCTGATCTGGTCAGGGTCTTTTCGCAGGTCGTAGAGTTCTTCGGCAGGACGCTTTCCGAAGGCCAGCTCAACCAGTTTGGCAACCTTGGGGTCGTCGCAGTACTTCAACATAAAAGACTTTGTAGGCGAGGCATCAACATCGGCATAACCATAATGTGTTCCGCGTGGGCGGGATACGACTATATCTACAGGCTGGGCATAACCTTTCGGGGCACCTGCGGGCCAGCGGTCCGGCTTGAAGTTACGGATGTAGAGGAAATCGTGCGTTCGTATCGCCCGCATTGGGTAACCGGCTAAACCGGTTTCCTGGCAGGGGACATGACGTTCCTTGCCTGTCAGGACGTGGTCGCGCTTTAAGTCCACTCGGCCGGACTTGCGAGAAGTCAGCACATTCAGAAAACTTTTCGCGGTCATTTGAGAGGTGGGTTTTAGTCCGGCTGCTTCGAGGAATGTCGGCGCCAAATCCGCGAGGCTGATAAAGTCCTCTACAACGCGGCCGCCTTTGACTCTCGCTGGCCAGCGGACAGCAAGGGGGACGTTCGTGCCAAGGTCGTACAGGTTGCTTTTGCATCGCGGGAAGGGCATTCCGTTGTCACCAGAGATGACCACCAGCGTATTATCCAGTTCGCCGTTTTCTTCCAGAATCTTCATCAACTCCCCGACTTCGGTGTCGAAGCGCTGGACCTCCCAATAGTAATCATAGATGTCTGTTCGGACCTCTTCACTGTCCGGCAGGCACGTGGGCACTTCTACATCCTCAAGCTTCATTCCGCTTTTGACGCCGGACCGCCATGTGTATCCGCGGTGTGGATCTGTGCTGCCAAACCAAAAGCAAAATGGTGTGCCATGGGGTCTGGATTTCAAGAACTGCTGAAAGTTTTTGTACCTTGGCCCGGCGGGATTGCGTCTTCGCCCGCCCGGCTCATCGCGACCGGGTCCCCAGCCCTTGCGGGTAAAGCCTATGTGATAACCGGCATTTTCGAGTATATCCGGGTACACGTCGAACTTTGCGGGCAGCGTGCTCCAGAGGTTGCCGCCCTCTTCCAAACGCCAGTGCCACTGGCCGGTCAGTATCGCACCGCGAGACGGAGTACACGATGGAGCGGAAACAAACGCATTCTTAAACAGGACACCTTCCCGCGCTACACGGTCGAATGTCGGCGTTTTTACTACTTTGTCGCCCGCTATGCTTGCGTGGGGCCAGGACCAATCATCGGCAAGGCAAAAGAGAATATTGGGAAGGCTCTTATTTGCCTGAGCACCAAATGACTGAGAAGCACTTGTACAGCCTGAGAGAGTCAGTGATGCGGCACCGATGCCCATTGCTTTCAAGAAGTAACGACGTGTGTTATCCATCTTTCTCATGTTTTTCTCCA
>JAOUFU010000519.1 GCA_029858035.1 Phycisphaerae bacterium | reverse complement strand
GCTGATGATGCTGTTCCAGAAGCAGAACGGAGTGGCCGTTTCTAGCTAGCATATTGGCACAGGTCAGCCCGGCCAATCCACTGCCAATGACAACGACATCGTATTCTGACTTTGTACCTTCCAGCCAATCTCGGGACATCGATTTCCTCTTTCATCCCTTTTGTAGAATATGCAGGTTTGCCATGGAAATACCGCTCAGCATAGCCCCAACGATTCCCAGAAATCCCTGGTCAGTGCCGCAAATGAACAGGTTGTCTAAATGAGTTCGCCCTGTCTTGATTTTATCCGGCGTACCATATACCGCTCCATTCAGATGCCCGGTGAATCTGTAAATCGTTTTAGGAGTGAACATATCCGAATAAACGATTGTGTCACGAAAATCCGGTACAAATTTTACTACCTCTTTAAGCGTTGTTTCAAGCCAGGCGGTTTTTTGCGTTTGATACTCCTCCCGGCTCAAGTTATTCCACAGGTCGAAATTAGCCATGTTGGTCACTCTAATCATAGCTTCAGGCAGGGGTTTTTCGAATTGGAAGTTGTTGGGACAGCATATAACGCCGCTGGAGACATCCACCAAATTATGTGGCTTTCTATAATTAAATCTGTTCGAGGTGCTGAAAAAGGTAATTGTGGTATCATATCCCATTTCAGCGAGTTCCTTATTCAAGACCAGGATAAACTCTACGAACGAAAGCGGCCCTTTTGTAAAATGAAATCTTGCCGGGGCATAATCTGACAGAAGCATCATAGTTTCAATAAAACCTGCCGACGATATTATATTTTGGGCTATTAACACCTCACCGTTATCGAGCAATACTGATTGAGCCCTGCCGTCAGCAACTTGGATGGTCTTCACCCCGCATTTTAACCTCAATTCACCGCCGTGGTCAGTGAATTGCTTCACGAGCACATCAATGATTTGGCGAACCCCGGCGTGGGGTCTGGCGAATCCTTCGCGGAAGATACTATTGAACATGATAACAAACTGCCCGAATTCCATGTCATGTTCCTGAGCGTTGCCGTAGAACATGAGCGGACAAAAGAGCATATCAATCAATAACGGGTCGGAGACTATTGAGCTCAAGACTTCACGCGCGGAGATTTGTTTCGCATCCAGGGCCAGCGCATCGTACTCGGCAATAGCCTTGAGCAGCTTCTGGAAATTGTCGGCCTGCGCGGGAAACTTCTCGTTTACCTCCTGAACAAAAAAGTCGGGATTATTATTGAATCTTAATGTTTTTCCCGGGAAGCTAATTACAGACATTCGCTGCTGGCATAGGGCGAAATCTTCAAACTTTAGCTTTAGCTGTCGTAGCAACTTCGGCAGTGGCGTTGATTTGATACTCTTAGGGACATAGTTGGTCATAGCATGGAGACCAACATCGAATTTGTGCCCGTCCCGACTGTAAAATGAATTCAACCCGCCAACGCGATAGTGTTTTTCCAGAATACAAACCTTTTTCCCATAGTAGGCTAATCTTATGCCCGCAGCCAGACCGGACATCCCTGCGCCTATAATGAGGACATCATAGCTCATATAAATGCTCTTAAGATAAATTCTCCCCGTACGAGAGCGGGGAGAAACCGAGGTGAACTTCTACTCTTTGTTTTGAGGAGATGAAATACTATATTCTATTTTCGTTGGTGCCGATTAGTTACATATTTTTCATTAATGGTTCCAGATAAGCCACAGAGCCATCCAAAGTGGACAATTCCATGTAATCTTCTTCAGGCACCTTAATACCGTAGCGTTTCCGTAGCTCCATTAGTATATCCAGAAAATCCATGGAATCCATCTCGATTTGGTCGCGTATACGTACGTCACCTTTGAGATTACTAATGTCTTCGTCAGGCACGATTTCATGGATGACCTCTAAAATCATTGCCCTGATTTCATTTGCCTTCATAGATCTTCCCCCTGAGTATCAAATTAAATAGGGCATCTAATGCTATCCGGCGAATCTTTTTACGATTACAACAGAGTTTATGCCCAGCATTCCGAAAGAAGTATTCAGGATATAGTCAACTTTGTCAACCTTCACTGGTTTGTTGATCACAAGGTTCTTGAGAGCACACTCAGGGTCCAGATTGTCCACATTGATAGTCGGGTGAACCATATGGTCTTCGAAGGAGGGCAAATTACCCACTAATTCCAAGGCGCCAGCTGCTCCCATCGTATGGCCAATATAGCTTTTAGTGTTGTTTATGTACGCATTCGTATTATCCCCAAAGACTTCCCTGATTGCTTTGCATTCTACTTTATCACCCTCACGAGTTGCAGTTGCATGCGTATTTACTATGTCAACTTCGCTTGCTGATATTCCTGCTTTCTTCAAAGCGAGACCCATACACTCGGCTTGCCTCTGCTGATTCGGCAGGATGAAATCAAATGCATCAGAATTAATGGCATAACCTACTACCTCGCCATATATTTTTGCATTCCTTGCGAGCGCGTCACTCAATCTTTCCAGAATACAAATACAACCACCCTCTGAAACTACTATCCCATTTCTGTCTCTGTCGAAAGGTCGGCACGCTTTCTCAGGGTCCGGATGGCTCGCTAAAGCGCCTTCATTCTTGAAAGCGGCGAAGACACCAAAGGTATGGGGGGTCTCAGAAACACCGCCACTCAGAGCTAAATCTACTTCACCGAGGAGCAACATTTGCAAACCCTGTATTATCCCTATGTTGCCTGCTGCACAAGCTGCTCCTAAGGTGTAGTGGGGACCGGTAATCCCCACATTCAACGTCACTTCACCCGCCGGGTTGTTGGCTACGGTTCTGGGATTATGATGGTGTGACCAGGTAGCAACATCGTAGTTAAATTGCTTGATGTTATAGATTTCATTCTCTGTTTCGACGTTGCCGTGCTCTGTAATTCCGAGGTAAACGCCAACTCTTGACTTGTCGATAGAAGCGAAGTCTAATCGGGAATCAAGTATTGCTTCATGGGCGCAGTATATTGCAATCGACCCTGCTCTCGTTCCTCGACGCAGCTCCTTTTTCTTCTGGTACTTCAGAGGATCGAAATGGCAGATTCCGGCTATCACTTCGCCCATGTAGTGGGTTTCGATTTTGCTCACACCGGATTTGCCGGCGAGTAGATTCTGACGGAATTCTACGAGGTTGTTTCCATTAGGTGAGGTCAGGCCGATGCCAGTTATTACTACTCGAGTGCTATTTTTCATCTTTATAGTAATATTACTCT
>JAOUFU010000518.1 GCA_029858035.1 Phycisphaerae bacterium | reverse complement strand
GCGGCTGGACCGGTGCTGGCAACATCAATGCTGACCCACAGTTTCAGGATGCAGATCTGCGTTTGACGCCGACTTCGCCGTGCATTGACGCTGGTGATAATGACGCTGTACCAATCGGTGTTACGACCGACCTTGACGGCCATCCGAGGATTATTGACGGTGATTGCGACGAGACGGCTGTGGTTGACATGGGCGCGTATGAGTTCAATTACGCCTATATGGGCGACCTGGATTATAACTGCAGAGTAGACTTCTTTGATTATTCCATCCTTGGCCGGGCATGGGAGACAAAAGCAGGCGATTCCGACTGGGATTGGACATGCGATATAAGCGAGCCGCCCGACGATTATATAGATTGGCGTGATGTGGTGATACTTTGTGATAACTGGTTGGCAAAGATACCCTGATAGCTGTAAAGCATGATAAGAACCACGGGCCGTGAGTATAAAACTGGCGGCCCTCTTTTCTTGTTATCTAAGGCAAAATCTGATAAAATTCTCTATACAAAGGCACTAAGGGCCTCTAAATAGTCAATAACCGATATAAACCAGGACGGAAGGAATAAAAAATGCAACGGTTCTTTACTCTTGAATACTGGCAGGATGATAACTGGTTTGTCGGGAAATTAAAAGAGATTCCCGGAGTCTTTAGCCAAGGCAAAACCATCGAAGAACTAAAGGAAAATATAATTGATGCCTATCGTATGATGATTGCCGAATCTGGTAAACAACTCGGTGTTTGAATCAGCCACCGAAGCTGCAATAACAAGCCCTGATAAGGCCGTGAGGATTAAATTCACGGCCTTTTTTCTTTCGTTTACCACTTCAAAAGTTGGCTGCTTAATCCGTGTTGCTGTCCTGAATTGTCACCGTGACGGGATATTTTTTTCTTGAAAATTAGAAGATAAGCTGGTATAGTACAGGCACTGAGAAATACTTAACTGTCCAGGAGGAGGACGGCTAAAAGGCGTTTCTTTTGGCGCTCCCCCTGAATTGTCATAAATCAAAAGAGGAGCCGCTACATGGAACTTGCGGAATTAACAAGCTTTTTCAGAAGGAAAGTAATGCCAAGAGCGATAAATCTAAAAACGTACCTGCTGATTTCGGTAGTTTTAGTCACCCTCTGGACCGCTACAGCCTCTGCAGAAGTCATCTACGTTGATGCCGGTGCCGCGCCGGGGGGTGACGGTTCGAGCTGGACCGAAGCGTACATTTACCTTCAGGATGCTCTGAGTGATCCTTACCTTGCTAATGGTGATGAAATCTGGGTGGCAGCGGAGACCTATAAACCCGATGCCAACAGTGCCTATCCGAGCGGTACTGGTGACAGATACGCCACTTTTTATCTTATAAATGGCGTAGCGATTTACGGCGGCTTCCCAGCCGGCGGGGGCGATTGGGAACAACGCGACCCTGGTACCAATGAAACGATCCTCAGCGGTGACATCGGTATGTGGCTTAACAACCAGGACAACAGCTACCACGTTGTTACGGGCAACGGGGTAAATCACACGGCCATTTTGGATGGTTTCACAATAACTGCAGGAAACTCTTATGACTATTACGAAAATGGCGGTGGTATGTACAACAACAGCAACCCGACGGTTATCAACTGCACATTCAGCGGTAACTCGGCATACCGCGGTGGTGGTATGTACAACGAGTACAGCTACCAGACGGTCATCAACTGCACATTCAGCGGGAACTCGGCAGTTTTAATGGGCGGCGGTATGTGCAACGATCATAGCAGCCCCATGGTTATCAACTGCATCTTCAGCGGGAACTCGGCATATCGCGGCGGTGGGATGCGCAATTACAACAGCAGCCCGACAGTTACCGACTGCACCTTCAGCGGCAACTCGGCAGATTTGATGGGCGGTGGTATGAGCAATTACTATAGCAGCCCGACGCTGATAAACTGCATCCTGTGGGGCAATATCGCGCCCGAACCTGATGGCCCTCAAATAGCAAATCTGACCAATGCCGCCCTGTCCATAAGTTACAGCGACCTGCAAGGTGGTCAGGCTGCGATTCATGATCCGTGTGGTGCGTTGGTTTGGGGCGCGGGTAATATCGACGCCGATCCATTGTTCATGGATTCCGATGGGCCCGACAACATCGTCGGTACACCGGATGACAACTTGCGACTTTCAAGCAGCTCGCCCTGTATCGATGCCGGTAACAACACCGCAGTTCCCCCTGATACCTCCGATCTCGACGGCGACGGGAACATAACTGAGCGAACCCCATTCGACCTCGAGGGCAACAATCGATTTGTGGATGATCCCGGTACACCTGACAGCGGTTATGGGGCACCACCCGTCGTGGACATGGGGGCTTATGAATATCAGATAGCCGTCTACTTACTGACCGTCTCATCTAATTCAGGCGGTTCTGTTACTACACCTGGAGAGGGGATATTTGAATATGAGTATGGAGAGGTCGTTTCGATAGTTGCAGAAGCCGAGGAGCATTATCAATTCGTGGAATGGACAGGAACTGCTGTGGATGCCGGAAAGGTGGCTAATCCCGTAGCAGAATCAACGACAGTCACGATGACGTCAGACTATACTCTGGCTGCTAACTTTGCAGAAGCCGGCTACTTACTGGCCGTCTCTTCTAATTCAGGCGGTTCTGTTACTACACCTGGAGAGGGGATATTTGAATATGAGTATGGAGAGGTTGTCTCGATAGTTGCAGAAGCCGATGAGCATTATCAATTCGTGGAATGGACAGGAACTGCTGTGGATGCCGGAAAGGTGGCTAATCCCATAGCAGAATCAACGACAGTCACGATGACGTCAGACTATACTCTGGCTGCTAACTTTGCAGAAGCCGGTGTTGTCATCTATGTTGACATCGATGCCGGCGGCGCGAACAACGGCACAAGCTGGGAGAATGCATACAATTACTTGCAGGATGCTCTGGTAAATGTCACGGGCGGCGTCGAGATTAGGGTAGCGGCGGGCACCTACTATCCGGATGAAAGCACAGCCAATCCCGAAGGAACAAATAATCGTTCAGATACATTTGAGCTAATCAATGGAGTGGCTATTAAGGGTGGCTACGCAGGCTGGGGTGAACCTGATTCCGGTGTTCGTAATATCAAAGTATACAAAACTATTCTCAGCGGCGATATAGGGACGCCGGATGTCGATACGGACAATAGCTACCACGTCGTTACCGACAGCGGGACGGATCCGAACGCCATCCTGGATGGCTTTACA
>JAOUFU010000517.1 GCA_029858035.1 Phycisphaerae bacterium | reverse complement strand
AGTGTAAACGCCATTTTCACCGAACCCTCGGCCGTCTTTGGCCTTCGATTATAAACGATTTCAGGAACTTGCCCCTTTGTCGCACCTATCCTCACTTCCTGCATATTCTTGTGAGCAATAACTACCGTATCTGCCATCTTTCTTATCAGTGTTTGCAGGTAGTGCTGGTCGATCCTAAGGGCAGGCATCCGGCCTGTTGACGGCAGCTTCGTGCGGGCAAAAACTTCAGGCCCGGAATGAGTATGCGTCGCGCAGATAAGAACGTTCTGTTCCGGTATGCCGGTTTGTTCTTTGATAATTTCTCGTACGGGATTGGTAATTTCTTCCAGAGGCGTGTACAAGAGGTCCGCCGATACTATCGCTATGGTAGTGTTCCCATCGTTCAGGACCAGCGCTTTGGCATAGAGTTCATCGAGAATATCGTCGCTCGGCTTACCGTACGAGCCGATAAGCGGAATCCCTAATGGAGAAGTGATATTTACCTTCGCACACCCGCCTTTAATGCCGTGAGGCATCCTGTGGAGCGCAGCCTCACCGGCCGGGCTTGTCTCGGCGAAGGCTTTTTCCGTAGCCGAACACAAGAAAAGATTGGACAACAGGATGATGGAAACCATCAATGCCAATTTCAGAGTAACGCACCCTCTCATCATTAATGACTCCTTATATCACTACACACAGCTTACTGAAGATATTATAACGCATTTTTACTCTGAAAACAAGGGCTTTTGGTAGGGTGGGGCTTGCCCCACCATGAGTCTACTTATTATGGCTGGCCGGATCGCCTGACAGCGTCGAGATTTTCCCAATATTGAGCCAGCGCTTTGGAACCTTTTTGCGTAAGTTGGTAGCTGGTATTCCGGACTTTGCTTTTGAAGGACCTTTTGACTTTTAGATAGCCTGTAGATTCAAGTTTCTCCATATGCCTGTTCAAGTTCCCTCTTGTCAAACCAAGAGTCGTCACCAGGAAGGTAAAATCGGCTTGTTCAACCCCGGCCAGAATCATCATGACCCTCAATCTTGCTGGCTCATGGATAATCTTGTCAATCTCCATTAGCCGTATCTCCTTCAAGATGTGTGAGGCCTTTTAGCTTTTTCAACGCGTAACGGCTGTAAACGTGGGCAATTACATAAGCAAAAAAGCTGTATCCAATGAACGGAAGGATTATACTCAATATACACCAATTTCCCGTAAAAAATAGCGGCACGCCAGCTACAATCAAAATTGCGTGAATAGCATAAAGTATCGGATGAAGCAGGTAGATAGGTCCCATTCGTGGACTTTGCCAAAAATACAATCCGCAGACCACATACGGAACAATGTACAATGCTGAAACAGGCTGCAGATATTTGTATGCAATGAAACCTTCCATAGCCAAATGCCAACTGCCGAAAAAACAAATGAAAAATATCACTCCACTGAGAATTTCTAAACATATCTTTTTCTTTGATGATTTTGGCACCGGTACTGTTGCGCTTCCTTCTTTGCCGTATATCCGTTGGTCTATCAGTTGGTCTATCAACCCGCGATTTTTGCCGCCAAACTTTGAAATAATGATAATAAGAAAAATCGATATGGACGCTAATGCAGCAACTAAAACAGCAATACCAACACAACCTAAGATCATATTCCCTTTCCTGAATCCTGCTGTTATTAAACCCAACGGAAAGCCAACAAGACCTGCGACGAACATGCTGAAAAGCATTATCATTGCCATCAAAACAATAATAGTTAGCGTCCGGTTCTGGGCATACTTGCGTGTCCATTTCGGAATCTCTTTGAGTTTTTCCCCATTTTGATCCTGTGATTTATTATGTTGTTCCATAATATTGCTCCTTTCTGGTTCTAATCTATTGCTTTACATGTAATATACTACAGACATGTCTGCATTGCAAACAATAAAAGGCAAAATTTGCAAAAATATTTAAAAATAGATGAAAAGTCCTCATTTTACGGCCAAAATCGCGGCTGAGGAGGGAGCAAGGATTTGTGATAAACCAACAAAAAAGCCTTCAAAAACAAATCATCCCGCTATATCCGTCTTTCTCTTTGGCAGGCTGGGCTTGGCAGAGTACAGAAATCATAGAATTAGGGCCCAAAAAACACAAAGTAATGTATAGTCTCGGTCTCTCCTATGCTCTGGGGATCCTATAGGTGAATCCCAGAGCATATTCGGAACGTTTTGGAGCTGTGTTGGTCAAATGACATACGAGATATTGATGGCGTTAATTGTGTGTGAGAAGGATTGTGCAACTGAAATGTTGAGTAAAAAGGATATAGTCATGCAAATCAAACGAACCTGTTTTCTGTTAGTAATTGTGTTGACTTGTGTCGTAGGATATGCCGGGGCACAAAACCAGGAAGGTACCGCAGTGAAGGAGCAAATCGCTATCGAGTCCCTATTAGAGGCTATTCGTCAAGCTTCAAGGCCTGCCGACAGCATGCGGGTAAAGTGGACCTATGAAACAATAGAGCCTGTCGGTTCCTATATATCGAAACCGGGCTGGAAGCCGCCGGACCATCCACCCCATACATACATCGAATATTCTGCCGCCATAAGAGGGATATGCTCACGGATTGAGAGTCTGCAGAAAACCTATGCAACAAGCGAGAAAGATGAACCGTACGATGTCCGTCATTCAACGGCGGTTTTCGATGGAAGCCGGCAGCGCAGACTTTTAGACCGTATCAAAGGCCAACGAACTACAAATTTAGCTTGGCAGTATCTGCGCGACAAAAACTCCAATTTTCTGTCGAAAAACCTCACCGGATGGCCATTTGATCTCAATATTAAAGGATTAATTGAAAAATACACTTTTGGACTTCTTGACAATCCAAACCCGGGTATTTACCTTCTTGAGACTATCGAAGACAATGGAGCAATCTATCATTGGACTATCGATGGAAACAGAGGATGTAATGTAGTCAAGATAGAATGTTTCAGAGCACCCAACGACAAGGATTACGAAGTAAACTTTAAGCTGCGTCAATACAAAGACCGAATTTGGTACATATCTGAGCGTGAGAAGATCCGTTATCCTGAGCCCGCCAAGGGGGGAAAACCACGTGTAGAACATAAGGTAAGAATTACAGATGTGGAATTTGGTGTTGAAGTCCCAGATGACACTTTTGTCTTAGAATTCCCATCCGGCACAAAAGTGTGGGATGACATCCGGCAGGACTGGTTTTTTGTCGGAGAACCGGCGACAGCTTCAAGACGCCATACCCTCCTC
>JAOUFU010000516.1 GCA_029858035.1 Phycisphaerae bacterium | reverse complement strand
GCTGTGTTTTTGCGGATGCGCCGAAATGACCGGCTATTCAAACCAGTCACTCTTTCCCGCGGATGTCAGCAGTGTGTGCCTCGAGATGTTTGAAAACACAAGCTTTCGCCGCGGTGTCGAATACAAACTCTCCGATGCGCTGGCGAAGAGAATCGAGGCGGCAACGCCGTACAAGATAATTTCAAGCAAAGACCGCGCTGACTCAGTAATTAGCGGACAAATCGTCCAGGTCGACGAATTGGTACTCAGCGTCGAGCGCGAAACGGGCCTGCCCCTGGAAAAAGAGCTGCTGCTCAGAGCGGTCGTTAACTGGAAAAACCTTAAGACCGGCCGTTTGCTGATAGATAACAAGTCCGTCACTTCACAGGCAACATATTCTGCATACCAAAATCAGGATTTTAGCTATGCCTCCGCTCTTGCGGCAAACAATTTGGCACAAAGAATCGTAGAATTGATGGAAAAAGAATGGTAGAAATGTGGATGAGTTAATGAATGGTTCACTAAACGCATCAGCTCATTTACGAATTAACACATATATGGAATATCGGATATGAGTAACGGTAAAAACAAAAAGTCGACTCGGCCGGGAAATGGCCCGGAACAAAGGGGCACAAAAAAACCGCCCCTGTCGAGCTATAGACGCAGCCCGTTTAGCTTGTTGATAGTTGCGTTAGTCGTCTTAACTGCAATAATGATGCTGCAGCAGTTGAGAAGGAGCGACGTGGTTAGGTGGGATGAATTTGTCGGTCATGTCGAGAATAAGCATATTCGCAGTGCCGAGCTTGGTGAGACCGAGATTACAGGCAAGTTTAATCAGGCAGGTATAGCCGGTCGGCCCGAAGGAGCGACTGATTCTTTCACGGTTAACTACAACCGTGAAGCTATGGGTGAGTGGATTGAAGAGAAGTTGAGGCAAAGTGGCGCAGAAGTAACGTGGGCCCCGCAGAATATTTGGCTCCCTTTTCTCTTAACCTGGGTCTTTCCCTTGCTTGTATTCCTGGCAATCTTCTATTTTATCCTTATTCGTCCTATGCGTGGTGGTGCCGGCGGTATGCTCATGTCATTTGGCAGAAGCAAACATCGAGTGCAAAACAAAGACCGCGTCAAGATTACGTTTAAGGACGTTGCCGGTGTCGAAGAAGCCAAGGAAGAAGTGGCAGAAATAATCGAGTTCCTGAAAAACCCGAAGAAGTTTCAACGCCTTGGCGGGCGTATTCCTCGCGGCGTCCTGCTCATAGGACCGCCCGGCTGCGGAAAAACATTGCTTGCAAAGGCGATAGCCGGTCAGGCTGACGTTCCCTTCTTCAGTATATCAGGCAGCGATTTCGTGGAAATGTTTGTTGGCGTTGGTGCCTCACGTGTACGTGATTTGTTCAAGCAGGCAAAGGACAATTCCCCATGTATCATCTTCCTCGATGAGGTTGACGCCATCGGTCGCAAACGTGGTGCCGGCTTTGTCGGAGGCGGTCACGATGAGCGTGAGCAAACTCTGAATGCCATTTTGGTCGAGATGGACGGTTTTGATACCAATGACCAGGTGATAGTGGTTGCCGCGACCAACCGCTCCGATATTTTAGACCATGCGTTGACTCGCCCGGGAAGATTTGACAGGCAGATTTTTGTTCCGCTGCCCGACTTGAAAGGCCGCGTTGACATCCTGAAGGTGCACGCTAAGAATGTAAAATTGGGGCCGGATGCAAATCTCGAAAGACTCGCACGAGGAACACCTATGTTTAGCGGAGCTGACCTTGCTGCTATTATTAACGAAGCTGCGCTGGCCGCGACTATGGCGAATAAAGACAATATAGAGATGGAGGACCTCGAAGAGGCAAGAGACAAGGTCAGATGGGGAAGGGCGAAAAAGAGCAGGGTCATCGACCAGAAGGAAAGGGAAATTACCGCTTATCACGAAGCCGGCCATACTCTCGTTCAATCTCTTATCAAAGATGCCGATCCATTGCACAAGGTAAGTATCATACCACGCGGACCGATGGGTGGAGCAACTTTTGCACTTCCGGAAAAAGACAGGACCATGTTTACAAAAAAATACTGCATGGCACTTTTGCAGGTTTGTTTCGGAGGCCGAATCGCGGAAGAAATGTTCTGTGATGACATATCCAGCGGTGCCCAGTCTGACATTCAGCAGGCCACCAGGATCGCAAAGCAGATGATTTTGACCTGGGGTATGTCGGACAAGCTTGGCCCTATTAGTTACGGTCCGGATTCGGGACTTAAGGACATGATATATATCATGCCCGGAGAGAAAGAGTACTCTGAGAAGACCGGCGAAGTCATAGACAGCGAGGTAAAAAAGATTACCGACCAGGCATATAAAAATGCGAAAGAACTGATAGAATCAAACAAAGACCAACTTGAGCGAATAGCAAAGGCCCTGCTCAAATACGAAACTCTTGACGCTGAAGATGTCGATGTGATTTTGAAAGGCGGCCTGTTGGACAAGCCTACTGTCTCTGATTTGTTGGCCGCTGAGCAGGCAAAGAACGAAGAGAATTCAAAAAATAAGAGTTAAAGAATAGTACTATCCGCACTTTTATTTTTTCCTTTTGTTTTTATATTATTTTGGGGTTTCTATGGGAACAAAAGCTGTTGCTATCTTTTGGACGGTTCTTGTTGTTGCCGTCAATGCTTTTGCCATTGCTCAAACTGCAGGTGAACCAAGTTCTTCAAGCCCAAATGGTGCAACAAATATTATTGGCGCCTCAGTTGAAATAGGAAGATCGGGAAATGAGGTTTCCTCGGCACGTCTCGAACCTGCTCGTATGGGCGACATACCTGGTGTAGCGGTTATATTTGAAGGAACCGACGGCCTCCACTATTATGCCCGGGCCGATACCGCCCCTGCAGGATACAGTCTCAAGATCGAAGCTAAATCTGATGTTTTTACGTTCGGCGAGGTTATATTTCCAAAGTGGGGCACTTTCTTTGACAAAGCTTTTGAAAAGAGTATTGAGGTATACAGCGGCAACTTCAGCGTTTTTATCCCTATAGCAGTAGTCGCAGCTAAGTCCGATGCCGACCAGCTAATTAAACTGGTTGATGTTGAGGTCAAAATCACCGGCGTAGCTTGTACGAGTAAGATTTGTCTGCCGCCCTTTGGGTACGGGAAAGGGATAATGCTGCGGACAAAGATAGATTGGAGTCAGCGTGATTCCTGGAAACAGATTAGTCTTGAAAAGGCTGCCGACGACGGAACCGGACTTTCAGGACCGTCTT
>JAOUFU010000515.1 GCA_029858035.1 Phycisphaerae bacterium | reverse complement strand
AACCAGCAGCAGGATCGAAATGACATTCACTCAGCAGATACAAAGCACCGACGAAAAAGGCAATGCCGTTGCAAAGATTACAATCAAAAGCCTAAAACATCTCTCTATAATCAGAGACAATCCTGCGATGGATTTCGACAGTTCCAGGGAAAAAGACCAAAACAATGCCTTAGCGAAGCTAATCGGCCAAAGTTACACGATAGAAATCACCCCGGCCGGCAGCGTCACAAAGGTCATCGACGCAAACCAGGCACAGGAAGCCGTCAAGGGAACTTCGCCGGCCACCAAAACGGCCTTAGCCATGCTGACAGATGACGCAATCATCGAACGCCACACAATCCCCGCCATGCCCGCTAAGGACAAAAACAAATTGCGAAAAGGGGACAATTGGAACAGCTTAAAGAGCTTTTCATTTGGGCTAATGGGTTCAAAAACTTACCAAAGAACTTATACCCTCAAAGATGTCGCAGACAAGGACAATCGCCGGATTGCCCTCGTCGAGATGAAGGCCGGTCCCACAACTGAGATGGCCGAAAAGCTGCACAAAGAAAAAGAGATAGGCGACTTCTCAAAAATGTTTGAGAATACCGAAACATATACGGGCCGGCTGGAGGTGGATTTGACCGCCGGAAAAATCGAAAAATGTGTCGAAACCCTCGAGTCCGAATGGATTGCCGTTGAACCAATGGCTGGAGAAATAAACAAAGAAAAAGAGCCCGCCGTCCTGACAATGACTGCCAATCGTCTCTATAGTCTCGAAAAAACCGACTAAACACAATTTATGGTTCATAGCGAGTAGTTTGTAAATCAGTTTCTACAAATTATGGACCTACTAAAAGGATCAAAGTTGAAAACTGCGCTAATCATTTTCACCACCGTCTCACTCGCCTTTCTCGCGGGATGCGATGGTGCCGCCGAGAAAAAAGAACCGTTGACACAAACAATAAAACCCCTGCAAAAGGGAAAAGAGTTGCTGACTATAGACTTCAAGAAGGACCAGGGCCTGCGATACAAGTTTGTATCCAGCAGAGACATTGCCGTTGACTGGGACCCGGCAAAAAGCAAATCAAAACCGGGACAGAGCAGTATCGACAAGTCCACCGAGTCAATGGAAATGGTCGTCCTCTACACACCGATCAATATAGACCCTTACGGGCTTACCACTATCAAGGCAACCTGCGAATCCGTAAAAGCCACTCGAAGCAAAGCCACTGGCCGAAGGGCCGCTGGAAGAGACGCCGTGGAAATCCTCCCCGGAAAAACTTTCACCCTGACTGTTAACCCCGCCGGTAAAGTAGAAGATAATTCGAAATTAGATGAACTAATCAAACAGCTCGGCGAAAAAGCGTTCCGCGCAAACAGCAGGATGGGGCGGGTCAAAGAACCGGACATGATCGCTGACTTTATAGCCACTCAATGGTTCCTGTGGGATTCGGTCTCCAGCATAGAAAAACCCATCGAAGGCGTTTCCGTCGGGCAGAGCTGGAGTTCCAAGCTGTCGGTGCCCACGCCGATGGTGATGCGAAAAGCACGGGACGTCACATATACGCTTGATGAAATTCGACCGAGCGCCAAAGGCCGCCTCGCCGTCATAGGCAGCACCTATACGCTCTCTGAATCTGTTCCGGCCGGCTGGCCCATACCTTACACAGGCAGTTTCCAAATGAGCGGCACGTTCGGCTTCTTCAGAGGCTACGAGGTTCTCGGCTTAAAAGGCAAGGGCCAGGAGCTGTTCAATCTCGACGCCGGCCGGATAGAGCAATACAATCAGCAGTACGATATGAAGTTAACTGCCGCCCTGCCAGGGCCTCTCGGGCCGAGCCCGCAAATAACTATAAATCAGAAAATAACAATGCAGCTTATCAATTGACGATTGGCAGTTGAAAAAAGCCGATCGAATGCGGAGGTAAGTGCAGTTTGGAAAATAAAAATCTATGGGCGCCGTGGCGAATTAAATATATCCAGACCCTGGATAAGGGCGGCGATTGCTTTATCTGCGATATCCAAAAGACCCCGCAGGACGATGACAAAAATTTCGTGCTCTGGCGCTCGCCCAAAAGCGTCGTAGTACTGAATTGCTTCCCATACAACAACGGCCATCTGCTGATAGCCCCCCTCCGTCACATTCCCGACTTCGAAACGACAAGCGATGAAGAGATGCTGGAGCTGATAAAGCTGGTGCGCGAAGCGCAAAAGGCCCTGTCGCTGGCGATAACGCCTCACGGCTTTAATGTCGGGATGAACTTCGGACGATGCGCCGGTGCGGGCCTGCCAGGCCACCTCCACATACATCTCGTCCCTCGTTGGGATGGCGACACAAACTTTATGGCCGTGTGCAGTGATACCGACGTAATCAGCCAGAGTATGACAGAGCTTCTTGAGCGGTTAAAACAGGTAAGCAAAGAAAATAACCTGCCCGGCCTGTAAGAGAGTGGATACGAAACATGCCCGAAGAGCTTGCTGCTTACGCGGTCGCGGAAAAGGGTAGCCGGGGCCGAAACTTCCCGGAAAAGCCGCATCCCTACCGCTCCGCTTTCGAGCGCGACCGCGACCGGATAATCCACTGCTCTGCGTTCCGCCGGCTGGAAGGTAAAACACAGGTCTTCACGCCCGGCCTCGACGACCATTACCGCACCCGCCTTACACACAGCATAGAAGTCGCCCAGATTGGAAGGACAATCGCCAAAGAGCTCGGACTCAATATCACCCTGACCGAGGCGATATGCCTGGCGCACGATTTGGGCCATCCGCCCTTCGGGCACGCGGGCGAAAAGGCCCTCGACGACTTGACAGCCGATATAAACGGCTTCGAGCACAACCGGCAAACAGTCCGGGTCGTCGAGCTGCTCGAACACCCATACCCGGATTTCCCCGGCCTGAACCTGATGTACGAGACACGCCTCGCCCTGGCAAAACACGAAACACCCTACGACAAACCGCAAGACGGTCAAACTGGCCCGGCAAACTGCTCGCTGGAAGGCCAGGTCGCCGACATTGCCGACCGCATCGCCTATAACTGCCATGACCTCGAAGACGGCATGAGGGCCGGCATTATTGAAAGCGAGAAACTGGAAACAATCGAAATTTTCACCGAAGCTCAAATCCGGTTAATTGCAAAGGCAATAGAAGATAAAAACATCTTGAGTACCAGGACCGCTAAAAATATTATCGACAGGCTCGTCGGCGATTGTATCGATACAAGTAAGAAAACAATCACAAGGGCAAACATCAAAACGGTCG
>JAOUFU010000514.1 GCA_029858035.1 Phycisphaerae bacterium | reverse complement strand
AATGTCTTTAAAATACATGGTCTTTACGGCACTAATCTCACTGGTCTATCCATATACGGAACAGTAACGCAGGCCGTGCCGGAACCGTTGACAGGTGTCTTAATGGTGATAGGTGTTTTTTTCTTCAGACGCAGGAGAAAGACCATGAATGCTCAAAAACCACGAGGGAGAGAGGGAATTCTTTCCGCGCCCATTGCGTCCATTTTTGTACTCGCAACACTACTATTATCAGCACCTTTAGCTAAGGCTGTAATTACTGATGTTGAAATATCAGCAAATTTTGCTTCGATTATTGACGTCATTGTAATTCCAAGCCAGCCACTGGATGTCGATTTTATCACGTTAGACATTTCAGGATCAGCATCCAGCGGAAACAGCCATATCGTATCCTCACTGTTCCAGCAGGAAGAAAATCAGCTTACTCTGGATTTGACTATTGATATGGGAATCTCTCCGGTGATAAGCTACTGGTCTCATTCTGAACAAATCGGGCCTTTAGTTCCCGACACTTACTCAGCTACCGTGAGGTTATTCTACCCGTATGCCCTTCCAGGAGGGGAACTACAGGATACCTATGTAACTGAGTTCACTGTAACTCCCGAGCCGGGAACACTTCTGTTATTTGGCTTAGGAGGACTGTTGCTGAGAAGCAGTTATAACAATCTAAATATAAGCAAAGGGGAAAGCTATGAAACGTAAAATTGTGAAAATAATAGCATTGACAATTCTGATTTTTTCAACTTCTACTGCTACAGCCATTTGGATCGATAGCGTCGATGTAATCCCAGAGCAACCATTGGAAATTGACATAATTACATTCGATATCTTTGGCACAGCAGGTTTTTCACCTAGCGAGGTCGAACACGACGAGTTCTACCAAAATGGAACATCGCTCCGATTGGACCTATATTTTAACATAGCTGTTCTACCTGCTTTTAGCGACTGGACGTATTCGAAGCAAATACAACCGCTTCCTCCGGAGACATATACACTGCAAATCAGAACATTTGATAACGACTACGGCACGCTTTGGGACACATACACTGTTGATTTTACTGTCGTGCCGGAGCCGGTAACATTTGTCTTATTCTTCTTGGGACTACTAATTGTCAGGCCGCTTTCAAGAAGAAAAAAGCAATGCCTCAATGTTTAGGAAGGTCGTAAAGGAGATTAAACCAAAACCATCTCATTCTTATCATTTGGAGTGAATTGCCATGTTTAAGAAAACCGTTTACCTCTCTATCATTTTCTTTGCGGCCATTTTAACCTCTGTTAAAGCCGCCGACTTGCCTTATAAAGAAGGAGAGTTGCTTATCAGGTTTGCCCCGAGAATTGATGGTATTCAACGAACTACTGACGAACGTAATCAAATTTTGGCCTCATTTAACGCAGGCACGGTCAAGGCTTCTTTCAAGCTTTTACCCAGTCTGAGTGTCGTTAAGCTGCCTGTGAATCTGACTGTAGTTGATGCTTTGCCGAAGTTACGGGGAAAAAGTGAGATACTATATGTTGAGCCAAATTACAAAATTAGATTAGCCTCGACACTTCCGAATGACACCAGATTCGATGAGTTATGGGGTATGCACAATACGGTTCAGACCGGCGGAACAGAGGATGCCGATATCGATGCCCCAGAGGCGTGGGACATCATTACCGACAGCAATGCTATCGTGGCGGTTATCGACACGGGAGTTGATTATAGCCATCCCGACCTGGCAGGCAATATATGGGTCAATGAAATTGAGTTGAACGGCGACCCAAACGTTGATGATGATAATAATGGTTATAAAGATGATATCTACGGATATGATTTCGGGGGCTATGATGTGAGTGACCAAGATAACGACCCTATGGATGAATATGGTCATGGTACTCACGTGGCTGGAACGGTAGGGGCGGTTGGCAATAACAGCGAAGGTATTACAGGTGTATGCTGGTCTGCTAGAATAATGGCCCTGAAAATTTTCCCACCAAACCTTATAAGCGAATGGGAAGCATTTGTTAGCAATGCTGTAGAGGCAATTGAGTACGCCGTGGATAACGATGCAAAGGTCATAAATGCTTCTTGGACCATTAGCAATAACTACAGCCAGGCATTGAAGGATGCTATAGAAGATGCGGGCGATGCCAATATTATTTTTGTTGCCGCTGCCAGCAACTACTCTAATTCACCATGGTATGACAATGATGTAACGCCTGATTATCCTTCAAGTTACGATTGCAATAATATTATTTCTGTAATGTCGACGGACCATGACGATTACAGGTCAAGTTTTTCGCATTATGGAGCCACTACGGTTGATTTAGGTGCTCCGGGCAGCAACATTTTAAGCTGTGTTCCTGGGGGCGGTTATGAATCCTGGAATGGCACGTCTATGGCGGCGCCTCATGTGGCAGGTGCTTGCGCCCTTGTGTGGGGGATGAACCCGGCGCTGGGCCATCTGGAGGTCAAAGACATTATCCTTGACACGGTGGATTTAACTGACCCGCCGCTGGTGTGTGTGTCGCAGGGTAGGCTCAATCTGTACAATGCCATCGTAGAGGCAGGAATACAGGCTGGAAAACAAGCGGTCATCCTAAACAAAGTTGATGATGTAAACGGGCCTGTCTTGCCGGGCGACCATATAACTTATACAATCTCCTTTGAGAACACCGTGAGAGGCCCGAATGATGCGAATTTCCCCTTCGACGACCTCACGAACGTAAAGATTGTGGACCATTTGCCGAAGGAAGTTTACTGTAATAATCCTATTGATCCTAATTACAATTCAAATGATCACACGTATACCTGGAATATTGGAACGCTGCAAGAAGACGATTCGGATTCTTTAGAACTGACAGTTGTCGTGAACAATTTAGCAGAGCCTCTGGGCAAGTTCACTAATGTTTGTGTTATTGAGGCCAATGAAATATGGCCTAAGACTGCGATAGAGATTACGGATGTAAACTGCTGGAACCCTGGCATTATCTATGTAGATATGGATGCTGCTGCCATCGATAATACTGGAATGTCATGGGAGCACGCCTATACTGACCTGCAAGAAGCCATTTATAGGGCCCGTAAATGCGGCTGCGAACAAATATGGGTTGCCAAAGGAACGTACAAGCCAGCAAAAGCAGCTCGCTCGATTTCCTTCGAGCTTGTCGACGGTGTCGCTATTTACGGCGGATTCGCAGGAATAGAAAGCCATCCAAGCCAGCGCAACTTGACAGATCCTAATAACGAAACCATCCTCAGCGGCG
>JAOUFU010000513.1 GCA_029858035.1 Phycisphaerae bacterium | reverse complement strand
GCTCTTTGAGGCAGGGCTGGAGGGCATCTGGTCACCGATATTGGTCCCGAGGCTCGGCTACTGCGAATACCGCTGCACGCTCTGCGGACAGGTCTGCCCCACCGGTGCGATAAAGCGGCTGAGCCTTGAGGAGAAGGCAAAGGTGAAGATCGGTATCGCGATGCTCGACAAGGGCAGATGCCTGCCGTGGGCGCACGCGACGCCCTGCATTGTCTGCGAGGAGGTCTGCCCCACGCCCAAAAAGGCGATCTGGCTTGAGGAGGCGAGGGTGCGGGACAGGAACGGGAAGGAAACGGTCGTCAAACAGCCGAGGGTTGACCTTGAACTCTGCATCGGCTGCGGCATCTGCGAGACAAAGTGCCCGGTCGGCAGCAGGGCGGCGATCTATGTGACAAGCATCGGCGAGTCGCGGTCAGAGGAAAACCAGTTGCTGCTGCTTTAAACCGAAACAGGCGGTCGCGAGTCAGGTAGCCCGATTTCGGCTTATCCGGCGGGAATGAATATCTTATTCGTATTTTTTATCTTCTGGTAGGCGGTTAATGCGGTTTATCGCGCCGCCTGGAGCAGATTGTCCTGAATTTCTATAGTTGTTCTTTTCCACAATGAATGCAAAAGGGTGCCCCCTGCAATGTTTCCTGGCGGCAATTCTCACATGTCACATTCTGTGAGCCACCACAAAGAGGACAATAATGCACGTGATATGGAAGAGGCCTGCCACAGTCAACACATTTCTTTTTTTCCAATCTTCTTCTCATTAATCTCTCTTTTGTGAAAACTTTTTTCTGAAGAAGAAATATCAGGAAAAGAGAGAGAAGAATCGCGACGATCATAAGGACGTAATACCAAATTGCTATTAAATTCCATGTCTCCAGGAATTCTATGACCTTCTTGAATAGTTTGCGTGGGATAATATCGAAGACGGCCTGACAAATTTCAAAGAACGCGGGGATGAAACTTACGATTAACAGATGGGACGAGATGAATGTCTGCAAGTATCTGTTCTTCCGAATGCTCGCCGTATTCCAAAGGAACAATACGATAATTACAGGGAGCAGGAAAAGGATGCGAATTCCCAGCCGCTTTATCGGATAAGTAAAGTTTATTTTTCTAAGGTCACTTGTCAGAGTTTCCGATAAAACGCCTTTATTTTCGATTGTAACCCAAAAACCTTTCACTTCATCCAGGGCATCAATCTTTTCATCAATGTCTTTTATGTTGGCAAGGATTTTATCGACTTCAGGGTTTATCTGTTTTTGATAAGAGTCATAGCTGTTATACCGTTTAACTAATTTATCTCTTTCATCAAAATATCCGATTAATACTTTGTTGCCTTTCATGCCCTTGATGGTGGCATAGAGATCTTTACAAACGGGGTGCTTGTCCTTCTTATCGGGCACGATCTCCCAGTAATTCCTCTGGTCTTGCAAGATCAGATCCGATAATTCCGGTATCCGCTTTTCTCTTACCCAGTTTTTATCAATGATGATCTCTCGACATGTACCGGGAATGTACTCATCGGGACTCGTTAATTGTTTTGTTTGGTCACTTAATCCGGTGAATAAATTGACCAGAACGAATAAGTCGAGCAAGACGACTAAAACAATTGATAATGAGCTCAATGGTTCATTTTCCGTGATACGTGTCAGTCTGTTACTGATCTCGCCTAATCTCATTTTTGCCTGAGAAAATATTTTCATTATTGTTTCTCCTGATTTAATCTGAATTCAGAACGGCTAGCATCACCAGCGGCCCACCTATAGTTATCGCGTCAGCGCCGCCGCGCTTCTTGCCGTCTGGTGAATGCAATTGTTTGGGGTGCTCCACCTTAATTGTCTTGTGTTTTCGAGTATTTTTTAGCTATACAGACTTGTTGGAATTTCGCCCAGTTTTTTGTTTTCTTCAATTTCCTTGGTGACACAACACACCCCTTTTCCTTCAAAGCCTGGAGTAAAGCACAGGTTGTCTGATTTGCACTCTGCCGGCCGCAGGTCTCCATTTTGCCAGCGGCTAACCAAGTTTGGCTCCCTGATCAGACACCTGCTCATAGATATGCAGTCGGCTATTCCATCTTCGACAATTCCAGAGGCAGTCTCGAAGGATTTAATGCCCCCTACGAGTATTAGTGGGAGACTGAGGTTGGATTTGAATTCTCTGGCAAAATCCCGGAAATAGGCTTCCTTGTCTTGTGAAGTAATCCCTGGCCTGCTTGGCGAAAGTTTACCTGTCCTGATAATGCCTCCGCTGACTTCAATTGCGTCAAATCCTGCCTTTTCGAAAATTTTTGCCGCCTGCAATGATTCTTTGTCTTCAAGACCGTTTTCTATAAAGTCTGCACAATTCATCTTGATAAATACAGGGTAACCGAAGCCAACTACCTTTCTGACGGCCTGCAATATTTCGCAATGGATTCTCGTTCTGTTTTCGATATCACCGCCATAGGAATCAGAGCGGTGATTAAATGCTGGCGACAGAAATTGGCTCAGAAAATAGCCATGAGCCGAATGGATTTCAATTCCATCGAAACCGGCGTCTTTGGCTCGTTTGGCTGCTTGGGCATATGAGGTGATTATGTAATTAATATCCTTTGAAGTAATGACCTTGACTTGGTTTTCAGTCAGGCCGGATGAGCCGGATACTGACCATGCCGCCTCACCTGTCAACTCTGTTTCGGCGAACTCGCCCGCATGGGCCAATTGCAGAATTATTTTGCAATTTTGCTCATGGATTGCCGAAGTAAATTCCTTGAACTTGGTGACAAGTTTATCGTTGTATATGCCAAGTTGCCACGGTGTGCCTTGTCCTTCTTTTGATACGTAGGCATGGCTACTGATAATGAGGCCGACGCCACCTTTGGCAAGAGTGACTAACATATCAATGAGTTTTCGAGTCACTTCACCATCTGGCGTGGCTAGTCCTTCCCAGGTAGCGGCCCTGACAAATCTATTTTTAACCGTCAAACCATTAATCGTAATCTCTGAAAATAATTTATTCATAAGTCTATTTTGATTTGTTTACCGGATGATATTCGTTTATTCGGTAATATTTTTTTGAACCCCAACGCGCCGGTCACGCGCCGCAAGGCGCGTCGCCGTGGACCGGCAGGTTGGTTCCTTAGTTTTTGTCGCCTTTTGGATTTGTATAGCCTGGCCGACAGAAATACTTCGGACCGCCATCGCTTCCTTTTTTTCCATCCGGAGCGGTAACCCAGACGCCAGTAAAGTCATAATGATAAGTGATTGTTACATC
>JAOUFU010000512.1 GCA_029858035.1 Phycisphaerae bacterium | reverse complement strand
AATATCTCATTTTTAGGCCGTTTTACACCACTACCTACGGCCCATACTCGCACAAAACAGCAAAGAAATACTCCCAAAGTATGTAAATATTAACCTATCATAACTAAGTTACTTTGTCAAACAAAAAAAGTACCCCAGTGAGATAACGTTTCACTATCTCACGGGGCAGGCAATGTAAAAGTCAAAAATGGATTCCCGCTTTCGCGGGAATGACAGATTGGGAGTTAGTCTCATTAGGTAGCAAGTGCGGGGTGGGTTAAAATTAAATCGCGGGGTTGCAAACGCAAGGAATGACTTATTTCAAGAGCAAATCTTTATAGTCGGCACAGAACTTTTTTCTTTTACATTCCGTACAATGTTCGCCCCTCCAGATTCTGTCGAACTGCTCCATGATTTTAGCAATAATATCGCTGTTATCTGTAATGATGCCGGCTTCGAAATTTCTTTTGTTTGAACTCTTTGCGCCCATACCTGCGCCGGTAAGATTTGCACTTCCGATATATGCGAAATTGCCATCAATAATCACGGATTTTAAGTGAATCCTCGGGCATAAGATTCTTTCGATGCCACCTATCAGATTCGGATATCTGTCAAAATCCATTCTAAAGGCCGGGCCCGGCTCTGTTGCGTGGAGCAATCTTATCTCAATATGCTTTGTGACTAAATCGGAGAGCACTTCCAAAAACGGCACCATTTTGCCGTGCTTGTCTACGTGCAGGTCCTTTAGGTGAGAGGTTGCCAGCCAAAGTAACCTGTCGGCTTTGGGGACATGTTCACATAGGACTTTTTCGTATATCGCTCTATCTGTGATATATTCGAGCATAGCGTAACCGTATTTTAAGGAAACCTACATAATGAGATAATAAGACGACATCCCGGCCTGTGTTGCCCGTTGGCTTGCAGCCGGGACGAAGTATGCCTTATTTCTCGACTTTTATTAATTCCAACATTGCCTGACCAAAGGCCCTTCCAATCTTCGAAAAGGTGATTGCGCTTCCGAGATAGTGATAACCGTAGTCGGAGCCTACCTTGTTCCATTCTTCGACGTGGTCCTGCCAGTTATTCACAAGCTCGGCGGCCTTTTTGTCCCAGAAGACATCGGTTTTGACGACTTTTACATTGCCCTTGAATTCCGGGATTGACTCCATTGAGGCCTGAGCATCCTTGATAATCTGCTTGTTACCACTGGTGTCATCAGGGCCGCCCTGCCCCATCTGGCCGATGACAAAAGGCAAGTTGGGGGCTTTCAAATCCTTCCGCACGTCGCGGATGAAGTTTGCCATGTGTTTGCCGTAGTCGGCCAGGAAGTCGGCGTCGAACATGTCATTCCAGCCCTGGAACCAGACGAAGCCGGCAAACTCATAGCCTTGTCCCTTGTAGTCCGGGAAGCGAGTTTTCAATTCCTTAAGGGTTGTGTTGATTTCCTTCATCATTTCGCGGTAGAATTTGCCATAGGTATCCTTGACATCATCAAGGGTAATTTGGGGCCTGTTATTTTTCTTGTTACGCTCATTGGTTTGCTGCAGGATCTGTTCGAGCTTCTCTTGGCTGGGCAGGCCGGAGCTGGGAGGTCGAAAATCCCGGCCTATGCTCTTGCCGCCCCAGGCCGTCTTTATGATGAGCACTTGTTCTTTGAAATGGTCTCCGACGGTGTTGCCGAACTCCAGCTCCGGACCGATGCAGTTGCGAGAGCCGAAGCCGACGGTGAGATTGCCCTTTCTGTCGAGGTAGTTAATCCACACGTCATCGCGAACCACCCATTTGCCGTCTTTTTTGAGGTGTTTGAAAAAATCCCTGGTTTCGGGCTGTTCAACCTGATACTCCAGCAACGACATTTTCGCCTTGCCTTCCATATTGGACTGACCGGCCAATATGAAGACTTTTACCTTTTTTGAAGTGTCCACCCCGTAGATTTGTACGTTCAACAGACATATTATAAGACCCAAGCATCCAAAAGTGGCCAATCTACATTTCATGTTTTTTCAGCCTCCATTCTTTGATTTATAGTATTTGGCGCCGCTCAACTGCGGGCTGACCCAGGAAAAAGCTCAATTTTCTCTGTCAAGGTGGGAAATGTCAAGTGAAAAGAACGTGCCTCCAAGACCCTTGAAAATCTTCATGGGCCGTTGAGCATTGTACGGAGCTGCCGGAAGACGGATCTGCCAGCCGGCGGCGGTATCGGCGACAGGCGAGGTTGAGAATAAAAAGTTTTCCTTTTGGAAAATACTTGACAATCAACCCGTACTTAGACATATTTCTTGCATCAAAGTGTATATTTAAGGAGATTCTGTTATGGCCGGATATTGCGGGAAGCTCTTAAGGGTAAACCTCACTACAGGTGAGATTAACGTGGAAAAACTGGACATGGCCCTGGCCAAGAAGTTTATAGGGGGGCGCGGCCTGGCGACCTATCTTCTATACGGTGAAATTGATCCGGGCATAGATCCTTTTGATCCGGCCAACAGGATTATTTTCGCGACCGGACCGCTTACCGGCTCTCGTGCTCCTGCCACGGGGCGACACATGGTGGTGACGAAATCGCCTTTAAGCGGCACTGTTGCCAGCTCCAATTCCGGGGGCTTTTGGGGTACAGAGCTAAAGCGTGCAGGTTTTGATTTGATTATCGTAGAGGGTAAATCAGAGAAGCCCTGCTATATATCTATCAAGGATGGCTCAGCGGAAATCAGGGATGGAGAGAAATATTGGGGCAAGCTGGTTTCCGAGGTGACTGATCAGTTGGTGGAAGAAGCAGGGGACCCTAAAGTCCGGGTCCTTGCCATCGGTCCGGCCGGCGAGAAGCTATCAATGCTGGCCTCAGTGATGAACGATACGTACCGCGCCGCCGGCCGGTCTGGTGTAGGAGCGGTAATGGGCAGCAAGAACCTCAAGGCAATTGTGGTCCGGGGCAGAGGCAGATTAGTACCGGCGGAACCGGAAGTGGCCAAGGAAGTTTTGGAAAAAGTCCGGAAGAAGATTCAGGAGAACGATGTAACTGCGAAGGGGCTGCCTACTTACGGCACGTCGGTGCTGGTAAATGTAATTAATGAACTCGGTATTTATCCGACCAATAACTTCCAGAAGTCGTATTTTGCAACAGCCGGCAAAGTCTCCGGTGAAGCCCTGTCTGAGAAGTATTTGGTCAAGAATACGGCGTGTTATGGTTGTCCTATAGCCTGCGGTCGATATTCCAAGGTTGGTGATATTGAAGGAGAAGGTCCGGAATACGAAAGTCTCTGGGCGTATAGTGCCA
>JAOUFU010000510.1 GCA_029858035.1 Phycisphaerae bacterium | reverse complement strand
GAAGCCGACCTCCTGCCGAGGCCATTTGCACACCGCTATTGTTCGTGATGATGGTACCTGCTACATTTGCATCGCCGTAGTAAGTTTCCAGGCCGCCTACGAGGTCGCTCCAATCGGCGAAGTTCCATGCAATCGTACAATCATCTATATCTGCGAAGCTGCCGTAGTTTGAACTGACGCCGCCGCTCCAGCTACCTTCGTTATGGACTATGCGGCAATTTTGGATAATTACGTTTGGATAATTAGGGTCGGCATTAGGGTCGCCGGCAGGATTGCCCTGGCTGTAAATACCACCGCCGCTGGCATGACAGTCATTATGAATTATATCAACGTTGTCGATCAGGACGGCATTGCCGTCCTGAACAGCAATTCCCCCGCCGGACCATCTTGCGTGATTCTTTATTATCTCACCACCATCTATCTGTGGACTTCCGCCCTTGATGTATATTCCTCCGCCGTGCTGGTCAATCCTGTCATCGTTTACCCTGCAATAATTATCGTTTATATAGCAGTTCCGAATGAGAGCGTCGCTGTTTTCACACGCAATTCCGCCTCCGGCTCCCGCAGCGAAGTTCCAGCCTATATTACAGTTAATTATCCTCGGGCTGGAATCTCTGCTGTATATTCCACCGCCTAATTGATGTAAGTCATTTACATCCAGTTGATTTACGTCATTTGGGTCAAATGGGTCTATGTATTTATCAAAACCTACTCCTGCATAGTTGTGACTTGAAGGACTTAGGCCTATATCACAAAAAGAAATAAGGGGACGGGCGTTGTCATCGCAGAATATCGCTCCGCCTCCTGAATCGGCATTGCAGTCAGTTATCACGCAATATTGTATGATTGGGCTGCTGTCCTTGATATATATGGCACCGCCGTAACCGCTTGCGTCGACGCTTGGGTCTTGTGGCCAGGTTAAGGGTGTATCCGCAGCGTTACCATCTTCGATGATAAAACCTTGTAAACGCGCAAGTACTGATTCACCGCTCTGGAAGATAAAGGCCCGGCCCCTCTGTTGACAATTTATAATACAGGTCTGCGTATCGATTGTGAAGTTTCCCGCACCATTCACCCCTCGCACTGTTACATTTTTACCTTTAAAGTCAACGTTGCGAAATCCTGGTCCTGAGTAGACGTGGGCTTGGGGATTAAAAGGATCACCCAAAACATTGATGGTATCAAAGGTGGCGGGGTTAACAAGCGGAGAGTCGATAGCCGATTGAATGTCTACGAAATCAGTTGGCACAAACCAGTCAACGGCATCAGCCGTAGAAACTATCCCGCCTGTTAGTATAACAAAACCAAGGAACATATATTTGATTAGATTCGCTGATCCGGCCATAATAACACCTTCCATTTTACACACTTTGACCCCTCTGAACTTTATCTAAATTATACCTGAAGCTCCTCTAAAATACCAGAAAAAAAACAGGGAAAACCTTGAAATTCGGCGTAATATGCAAAATAAATGAAAAAGACACTTGGTTGTTAGGACTTTAGGAGCCCCAGCAATTCAGGGTGAACCTTCTTGTTAGCCGCTATCACCTGCAATTCCTGCCCCTCGTAGCTGTCCAAATCGACAGGGAAGATTTTACCGCCTTGCCAGTCGCTTACAATAGCCCCCGCAGTCTCGGCAATCAGCGACCCGGCGGCTATATCCCATAGCTTCGGAGATGAGTGGATAGCAGCAATAAGGCTACCCTTTGCCACATAGGCAAGCTGCAGTGCAGTAGAGCCCAAATTATGAAATCTTGTCCTCAACATAATTTCACAGGCCCAGGCCGGTACCTCGTTATCAAAATGGCTGTCCAGACCAACGCTTGAAAATTTATCCATTTTCTCTTTGCCGGCTGTGATTCGCCTGCCGTTTAATTGTGCTTCAAGGCCTTTGGCAGCCGTGAACATCGATTCTGTGGCCGGCTCAAAAATCACGCCTGCAATCGGCCCACCCTCATGCATTACGGCAATACTGACAGTAAAAAAGAGCATCCGGTGCGCAAAATTGTTCGTTCCATCTAACGGATCGATCACCCACCAGATGTGCTCAGATCCTCTCGGGGCCTGCTTGAAAATCTTTTCTTTTCCCCCTTCTTCGGCGATAAAACCATGATCGGGATAAGTCTCTTTGATTCGATCCACGATTATCTGCTGGCACCGGGCATCGGTCTCCGTAACCATTTCGCTTTTATTGTTCTTTAGCGAGGCCTTGATGAAGTTTAATTCTTCCATTGCGCGCTGTCCGGCCAGACGCGCTGCAACAATGCCGGTTTCCAGCATCTGACTGATGTGTCTGTGCTCTAATGCCATATTTTGCCTTTCGTGCTCCAATCTTGACAGAACCGTAATATTGCCCTATTCTAACGTTGTTATGCAAGCAAGCCAACATCTAAATAAAACGAAATTTTTCTGCCGAGCATCGCGTCGGCAGCGGATTAGAGCGGCCCTTTTTTTCTTAGCAGTGGTTGCTTTCTTCGGATTGCTCCGGTTGGCGGCTCATTATAAAATCAGCCTGTCGCCTTACGGCTGCGGCTTTGAGAAAAAATACAATTTACCCTGTCCAACCTGTAGAATGACCACTTCGGTATATAAGTTTGCAAGGGGCGAAATATTTGGTCGTAACGGTGCGTTTTATACCCAGCCGGCAATTGCATTTTTGTGCTCAGTCATGGTTGTTGCAGCGATTTTTGCTTTCTTTATAGCTGTTTTGGGAGTGTATTGCGGTTTTATCAGCCGGTTCTTTACCGAAATTAAGATCAGGCATATAATCCTGGCCCTGATAGTTATTATTGCAGCCGGCTGGGCGGTAACTTTGGCGCGGGCGCTGGCGGCACGCCATTGATTATTGACTGATTACTATTGAAAATAATAGAAGTTGGAACAGAGAGAAAACGCGGTTTTTTGCTCCGGTGGGAATGGAAGTTCTGAGGATACCTTGGGCATAAATACCTATGGCATAAATACCTTGGGCATAAATTGCGCAGATTAACATGATTAAGAAATGAAATTTTTTAAATTTTAAAAAATGGGGGGAAATTCAGGTTTTTTTGGGATCTTCTCGGAGGGATGTTTGTTTTTGGTCTATAAATAGATGTCGATTGGCAGCTTGGGAGGACTGGGCAAAAGGGGCAAGAAAAAAATGGTGCAAAAACGTGCAAAAGTATAGCGGAAAGTTGACAAAAGTAGTCAAAAAGCGCGCACTTTTTGTGCAAAATGTTGCAGAAATTTGACATTTTTGTATTTTAACATTATG
>JAOUFU010000511.1 GCA_029858035.1 Phycisphaerae bacterium | reverse complement strand
CCTCCGTAACTCAGCCGTATGCCCTCATCACAGGCTCCTGCACTTTGTTCAATGTGCAGCTTTGATTCGGGTGTGGTTGTCCCGATACCGACTTTGCCTGTATCGCTAATCAATATCCTAATAGTTCCTTCATCGGTTGCCAGATGCAGCCCACCTGCATCATGGGCCTGTATTTTCCGGTCAACCTCAACATTACCCCTCACATCGAGCATAACCTCAGGATTCTCTGTTCCAATCCCGACCTTGCCGGATTGTCCGAGAACTTCACCACCAAGTCCGCCTTTACCCGGCAGTAGGATTATATTCCCACCCGGACGACCACCACCAAATAGTTCTACATCTCCTCCATCCTGGGCTTTGATTACTATATTACTCCCATCCGTATCATCTGCCGCCTTGCCACCGTCGACGTGTAACTTTCCAGTTGGGTATGTTGTGCCTATTCCAACATTCTCCTCGGCATCCACGAATATACCTCTGGCGTGCAGGGCATAGGGAGTAGGTGTAACTTCCTGACGCGGGCTTAAGGTAACATAATCATTAATATCGTTGCTATCGCCAGGTCGTAATAAAATCTCCAGCCATTTTTAATGGCCGTTAAACCTACTACTGCCAAAATCGAGTTCCACAGTGAAGTAGCCGTCGATTACATCGATGTCGTTTACATCATACGTTAGTGGAATTTGATAGCCGGTTCCATTCGGTTCGTTGAAAAGCTTGAACAGGAAGTCATATACTCCATCCGAGGGGCCGTTGGCGTCAATGAGTCGTCCCTGGTATGTAAACGCCGTACCCATCGGCTCCGCCTTACTAATGTTGGCCAGACATAGCACCAGACCTAAAGCCAGAGCTAAAATTGCGAAAATCTTTTTACTTTTTATCTCTTTGCCCTTTCAAAAATGGTTGATATTTCATGGCGCATATTGTGCGCGCTGATACTTGCTTATTGAATTTCACAAAATCCGCGTTATAGTATCCATCTGTCACTTCACCTCTTGTATTTAACTGGCTTAATTGTACAGGCATCAAGTAAAAATTGTCAAGATGACACTAATATAATCAGCGATGGAATGGAAATGGAGAGAGGAAGTGGTTGCAAGTGTGTACCTCATAGCATCGGTCATTGAATCCTCGATAAACAAAATATTTTTTCAAAAAATGCCATTTTGGGCCAAAAACCGATGTTCGTTTGTTGTCAATCTGAGCAATATCAACATCGGTGGAGACATTTCGGAGACAAGGTTTTGTCGAAGAATTCTAAAAATTTGCTATTCAGGAGAAGGGTGTCTTGTGGTATGGTTTCTTACTTAAATGTTTCAGTCAAGACGCACGGATATTTGAGCGTTTTCCACTTGATCTTTCTTGCTTCAAGAGTATAATCATTACAAATGGTCGTAAAATCAAAATTCCTATCAGTATCAGCAGAAGCCTCGCGACGGTCGCGGGCAGAGAGGCTATCCAGGAAATGTCCCCTCTAATGCATGCGATATTGATTAAGCAAGTGAGATTCAGAATCGACTTGGCTCAAAGCAATTATGCACACTGACCTCAAGGAAAGGATCAATACGTGGAAAACCAGAAGATCAAACCAACGAAGGACCGTAACACGTTTCATGGTCGAAGAACATTTCTGAAAGCAACCGCAGCATCGGTGGTACTGCCCTACTTGATCCCGGCGTCCGCGATGGGGAAAGACGGCACCACCGCACCAAGTAACCGTATCGTCATGGCCGGCATCGGCATCGGCAACATGGGCGGGGGCGACCAGGGTGCATTCCTGGGTCGGGGCGATGTCCAGTACGTTGCTGTGAGCGACGTAAAAAAGGGCGTTCGCGACGGCTCAATAAACCGCGTGAACGAGAAGTACGGCAACAAGGACTGCAAAGCTTATAACGACTTCCGCGAAATCATGGTGCGCGATGATATCGACGCTGTGCACTGTGCAACACCGGATCATTGGCACGCGATCATAGTGATTGAGGCATGCCGCAACGGAAAGGACATCTACTGCCAGAAGCCCGAGACCAAGACGCTTCGTGAAGGCAGGCTGATGATCGGCGCTGCCCGTCGTTATAGTCGGGTCGTATCCGGCGGCAGCCAGCGGGTACTCGAAGACTACAGGAAGATAGTCGATGCCTGCTGGAATGGGGACAAAGGTATAATCAAGTCGATCAACGTTAACGTCGGCCCGTTTCCGAAAGACTGCAACAAGAAAGGCGAGCCCGTCCCCGAAGGATTCGACTGGGATAGGTGGCTTGGTCCGGCCCCCTGGGCGCCGTACCATCCCCATCGGTGCAGCGGCAGTTACAGTATCGACGGAACATCATGGCGGTCGTTCAGGGATTACTCCGGCGGTGGCATGACCGACTGGGGCGCCCATCATTTCGGTGGCGCGACCTTCGCCATTGATGTTAGGGAACTGGAGCCTGAGGAAGTCATCTTCCACGACGAAAACGGTAGAAAGTTCGCATCCTGCCGCTATCCGAACGGCAAGCTTATTCACCACAATTACCCGGATCGAGGCAACCTGGAAGTAGAAGGTACGAATGAGAAAGGCCCCTCGAAGCCGGTTCCCGGTTATGCCGGAAGCGGTGGCATCTATGGCGACTTTATCGACTGCGTCAAGACGCGCAGGAGACCGTTCCGTGACATCGAATTCGCAGTCCACACCGCAACAGTATGTCATCTGTTCCTGATTGCGTACGAACTGGAACGGTCGCTGAAATGGGACACGGCGAAACAACAATTCGTTGACGACGACGAAGCCAACCGTCTTGTCGACGTTGCAAGAAGAGAGCCCTGGGTGATTTAAAAAACGATGATTGCGACAAGGAGATTTTATTATGACCAGTAAAGAGACTACTATAATGACACTGGCGGCAGGTGCGGCTAACGTAGCCGTTGCACAAACGGATTCGGCCGCATTAGACAAAGCATTTGAAACGCTTAAGACCTATGACTGGGGAGCAGATCCGGAGATCTTGAAGCCCATCGATCAGGCCGTCATCGCCACGCATGGCGACACCGCCGCACGCAAGGCGCTGGAAAAGAGGCTGGTGGACGCACTTGCCGGCGGCATCTCACGATCTGCCCTGGACTATGTGTGTCGCAGGCTGAGGGTTGTGGGCACAAAACAGTCCGTCGAGGCAATGGCCGCTCTTCTGCCGGCCGAGGATACCTCGCACATCGCACGTTACGCCCTGGAACGCATTCCGGATGAAAAGGCTGTCGAAGTGATGCGCGACTCGCTGCC